>JADYYV010000310.1 GCA_020853455.1 Alphaproteobacteria bacterium
TCAAAAAAATTAAACCCTAAAACTCCCCATCACCGGCGTATGGTCTGACGCCTTTTCTTCGCCGCGCGGTGCGCTGTCGATGATGCAGCTTTCCAGCCTGTCGGCGGCTTGGGGGGAACACATCAGGTGGTCGATGCGGATGCCGAGGTTGCGGGGCCAGCTGCCGCCCTGATAATCCCAGAAACTGTATTGATGGTCCTGCTGGTTGAACACGCGGAAGGCATCGGTGTAGCCGAGGTTGACCAGCTGGCGGTATTTCTGGCGGCTTTGCAGCATGAACAGCGCGTCGTTCTTCCAGACGGCGGGATCAAAGCAATCGCGCGCTTCGGGAATGATGTTGTAATCGCCGCCCAGCACCACGGGTTGGTTCGTCGCCAGAAGTGCGCGCGCATGGGCGATCAGCCGGTCGCACCAGTTGAGTTTGTACGGGTATTTTTCGGTATCGACCGGGTTGCCGTTGGGCAGGTAGATGGACGCGATCCGGAAACGGTTGATGGTGGCTTCGATATAGCGCGACTGTTCATCGGCCGCATCGCCGGGCAGGGTGGTCATGACATCGGTGATGGGGAATTTCGACAGGATGGCGACGCCGTTCCATGCCTTTTGCCCGAAGACGGCACATTCGTATCCGGCCGACTTGAATTCCATTTCGGGGAACTGGTCGGTCTGGCATTTCAATTCCTGCAGCAGCAGCACATCGGGCTGTTGCGCCGTAATCCATTGCAGGATGTTGGGCAGGCGGAGCCGGACAGAGTTGACGTTCCAGGTGGCGATTTTCATATTGACCGTGATTTTCGGGATGTTTTGCGGGTATATATATGGTCTTTGATTTTAGAGTCATAGTATGTTTTAAATGCCTTATATATCAAGGGGAAAGTATTATGCCGACACGCGCCGCGCAAAAATCACATGGTCAATTCTATCTGGCTGTCGGGTTGGTTTGCGCAGCCGTCATGGCGCTGCAGATTTTGCAGTCGCGCATTTTCTCGGTCGTCACCTGGTATCACCTGTCGTTCCTGACCATTTCGATTGCGATGTTCGGCCTGACGCTCGGCGCGCTGCAGGTGTATCGCGGCAATCAGGAAGAACAGCGCAAAAACCTCGGCAAGCATCTGGCCGATTACTCGCTCTATTTCGGATTGCTGGCGGTGCTGACGCTGATGGTGCAGATGCATGTGCCGATCGTCGACGGCAATTTCCAGTCGATTGCTTTCACGCTGCCGCTTGTCGCGGGCATTTCAGCGGCGACGTATTATCAGGGCGGCAAGATCGTATCCTTGTGCCTGACGCGTTCCAGCCTGCCGGTGGGCAAGGTTTATGCGGCGGACATGATCGGCGCGTCGCTCGGCTGTCTGGCCGCGATTGCGCTGATGCAGGCGATGGACGCGCCCTCGGCCGTGCTGCTGGTGGCGGCGGCGATTGTGGCCAATGGCCTGATGTTCAGCCGCCCGAAAAACGGCAAGAGCATGGCGTTGGTTCTGGTCGTTGCGGGCGCGCTGGCGGCGATGGGGCTGGTCAACGCGTCGATGAAGGACCGCCCGATTTACCCGTATTGGACGAAGGGTTTCGACCTGCCGCGCCGCGACATCACCTTCGAGGAATGGAACCCCATTTCGCGCATCACCGTGTCGCCCGACCTGCAAAAACTGTCGGCCTATCTGTGGGGGCCGAGCCCGAAACTGCCCAAGGACATCAAGACCGAATACCAATACCTGCGCGTGGACGGCGCGGCCGGCACGCCGATCATGAAATTCGACGGCAAGAACTGGGGCAGCGTGAAATTCCTTGAATACGACCTGACCAACCTTGCGCATTTCCTGCCGAACATTAATTCCTTCGCCATCATCGGCGCGGGCGGCGGGCGCGATTTGCTGTCGGCGCTGTATTTCAAGGCGAAGCGCGTGGTGGCGCTCGACATCAACAATATTCAGGTGAAGCTGCTGAAGGAAATTCCCGAATACCGCAGCTATACCAACCTGTGGAATCATCCGGGCGTCGATATCATCAACAGCGAAGCGCGCAGCTGGCTGACGCAGAACGCTGAAAACTTCGACGGCATCCAGCTGTCGATGATCGACACCTGGGTATCCTCGGCGGCGGGCGCCTTCGCGCTCACCGAAAACAGCCTGTATACGGTCGATGCGTGGAAAGTGTTCCTGCGCCGGCTGAACGACAACGGCGTACTGACGGTCAGCCGCTGGCACAAGGCGGGCGGGGCGTGCAACGACCTGTGCCGCCTTGCGACGATCACGGCGACCGCGCTGCAGGAACTGGGCGAGAAGAACCCCGGCAAGCATGTGTTCATCGCGCATACGGCGTCGATCGTGACGTTTATCGTCGGCCGCCATGAATTCACCAAGGCGCAGCTGGATGCGCTGCATGATGCGTCGAAGCGCCTCGATTACACAATTCTGGCGTCGCCGCGCATGCAGCCGGAAGATAAAACGCTCCGCGCGATCCTGCATTCCAATACGCCCGAAGATGTCGCGGCGGCGATCAGGGATTTGCCGTTCGACGTTTCGCCCTCGACCGATAACCGCCCGTTCTTCTTCAACCAGGCGCGCATCTGGAAGCCTTGGGATGTCATCAAACAGGCGCGCGAGGGCAACATGTTCTCGCAGAACCTGCGCGGCCATGCGGTGGCGACGGTGAACCTTTATATTATCATCCTGTTCTCCATCGTCGCATCAGCGCTCGTGCTGGTGCTGCCGTTCCGCAAGGCGCTTGCCCATGCGCCGAAGAAATTCCTGCGCGCGGGAACGGTTTATTTCGCGCTGATCGGGCTTGGGTTTATGTTCGTGGAAATCACGCTGATGCAGATGATGAGCATGTTCCTCGGCCATCCGGTCTACGGGCTTGGCATCGTGCTGTTCAGCATGATTTTGTCGTCGGGCATCGGGTCGTTTATTTCGGAATCTTTCCCGCTGAACACGAAACAGCGCCTTGTGACGTGGTCGCTGGCGGTTGCGTCTTATATCGCGCTGCTGGCGGCGTCGGTCACGCCGCTGATGGAGACGTTTATCGAGGAAGGCTTCGCGGTGCGCGCAGGCCTCTGCCTGCTGCTCATCTTCCCCTGCGGGATCATGAGGGGCTTTGCCTTCCCGACGGGCATGAAGCTGACGGACAAAGTCTCCGACCGCCTCACGCCGTGGTTCTGGGGCATCAACGGCGCGATGGGCGTGGTTGCGTCTGCCGTCGCGATGGTCATTTCCATCGGCATGGGGCTGCCGTTCACGCTGCTGGCGGGCGCGCTGTGCTACGGGCTGCTGGCGATACCGTCGCTGCAACTGCTGAAAAAATCGAAATAACGGATACCAAGGGGCATTTACAATGGTCACTAAACAAAAATCACCGGGCGTGTTTTACTTCGCGGTCGGGCTGATCTGCGCCGCCGTCATGGCGCTGCAGATTTTGCAGAGCCGCATTTTCTCGGTCGTCACCTGGTATCACCTGTCATTCCTGACCATTTCGATTGCGATGTTCGGCTTGACGCTCGGCGCGCTTGACGTCTATCGCGGCGACAAGGCGGACCAGCAGAAAAACCTCGGAAAAAAACTGCGCGCGTCGACGGTGTGGTTCGGCTTGCTTGCGGTGGCGTCGATGTTCGTGCAGATGTATGTGCCGATCGTCGACAAGAATTTCCAGTCGATTGCCTTTACCCTGCCGCTGGTGGCGGGCGTGGCGGCGGCCTGCTATTACCAAGCCGGCAAAATCGTGTCGCTGTGCCTCACGCGCTCCGGCCTGCCGGTGGGCAAGGTTTACGCGGCCGACATGATCGGCGCGTCAATGGGCTGCCTTGCCGCGATTGGATTGATGAAGCTGATTGATGCGCCGTCTGCCGTGCTGCTGGTCGCGGGCGTTATCATCGGTACCGGTTTGCTGTTCGACCGCGCCGCAAAGGGCAGGGCGCTCGCGCTCGGCCTTGCTGCCGCAATCACCATCGTCGGCCTTGGCAATGCGGCGATGAAGGACCGCCCGATTTATCCCCGCTGGACCAAGACGATCAACCTCGACCGTTCGCTGATCAATTACGAAGAATGGAACCCGATTTCGCGCATCACCGTATCGCCGCCGCCGCCGAAGCTGGGCGTGTATGTTGCCGGCAAAAGCCCGCTGCTGCCCAAAGACACCAAAACCGAATACCAGTTCCTGCGCGTCGATGGCGCGGCGCATACCGCGATTTTGAAATTCGACGGTCACAGCTTCGATAAAATGAAGTTCCTTGAATACGACCTGACCAACCTTGTGCATTTTATCCCGAACCTGAAATCGGTCGGCATCGTCGGCGTGGGGGGCGGGCGTGATTTGCTGGCGGCGCTTTATTTCGGCGCGAAGAACGTCACGGCGGTCGACATCAACAACGTGCAGATCAAGCTGCTGACCGAAGTGCCGGAGTTCAAGAATTACTCCAACCTCTCCACACATGAAGGCGTGCGCATCGTGAATAGCGAGGCGCGCAGCTGGTTCACGCATAACACCGAAAAATACGACCTGCTGCAGATGTCGCTGATCGACACCTGGGTGTCGTCGGCGGCGGGCGCGTTTGCGCTCACCGAAAACGCGCTTTACACCGTCGATGCGTGGCGCACCTTCCTGAACCGCGTGAATGACGGCGGCATTTTCACCGTCAACCGTTTCCACCACGAAAGCGCGGCCTGCAACGACCTGTGCCGCCTTGCCACCATCACTTCGACCGCGCTGCACGAAATGGGCAAGCCGAACCCTTGGAAACATGTTTTTATCGCTCATATCGGCAATATTTTGTCGATGATCGTGGGCAAAGACGAACTGACCACGGCGCAGCTGGACGCGCTGCACAGCAATGCCGACCGGTTGAAATACACCATCATCGCATCCCCCCGGAAACCGGCGAAGAACGAATACCTGAACAAAATTCTGCACGCCGAAAGCCCCGAAGCGATCAACGACGCGATCAAGGATTTGCCGTTCGACGTGTCGCCCACAACCGATAACCGCCCGTTCTTCTTCAACCAGGCGCGTATCTGGAAGCCGTGGGATGTCATCAAGCAGGCGACTTCGGGCGACATGTTCTTCCAGAACCTGCAGGGCCATGCGGTGGCAACGGTGAATCTTTACATCATCATCCTGTTCTCCATCGTCGCCTCCATCCTCGTCCTCGTGCTGCCGTTCAGGGGCGCGCTGAAACTTGCGCCCAAGAAATTCCTGCGCGCGGGCACGGCGTATTTCGCGCTGATCGGGCTTGGTTTCATGTTCGTGGAAATTACGCTGATGCAGATGCTCTCCATGTTCCTCGGCCATCCGGTTTACGGCCTTGGCGTGGTGCTGTTCAGCATGATTTTGTCGTCGGGCATCGGGTCGTTCCTGTCGGAATCCTATCCGCTCGATACGCGCCATAAACTTATCAAGGCGCCGATTGTTCTGATGCTCTACCTGTTCTTTATCGCGGCATCGATCACGCCGCTGATGCATGTGTTCATCGAGGCGGGGTTTGCGGCGCGGCTTGCGCTCTGCGTGCTGCTGATCTTCCCGGCCGGCATGATGATGGGCTATGCCTTCCCGACCGGCATGAAGCTGACCGAGCGCATTTCCGACACGCTGACCCCGTGGTTCTGGGGCATCAACGGCGCGTTCGGCGTGGTCGCGTCGGGCTTTGCCATGGTCATCTCCATCGGCCTCGGCCTGCCCGCCACGATCATCGCGGGCGCGCTGTGCTACGGCTTGCTGGCGATACCGGCGGCTAGGTTGTTGAAGCAGAGGAAGAGGGCAGCTTAATAGTTCCTCGCGTCATGCCCGCAGGCATGTTTTACATGCAATACATGGCGCGGGCATTCAGAAGTGCGTCCGCGCGTCACATGATTTGAGTCATATGACGGCTGGACAGCCTACTGGACCCCCGCGCAAGGCGGGGGTGACAGCGGTTTGCAATTTACATTTTGGGAGCGAAAGACTTCCCGCACCCACATCCCGCCGCTTCGTTCGGGTTGCGGATTTTGAAGGCGGATTTGACGATGGATTGCATGTAATCGACTTCCGCGCCATTCAGGAACTGGATGGAGGTGGTGTCGGTCACGATGCCGTCGAATTTCACGTCGTCGTCGTTGATCTTGTCGTCGAGGCCCAGTTCGTCTTGAAATCCCGAGCAGCCGCCGCCCAGCACGGTGACGCGCAGGAGGAGGTTGGGGTTGCCCTCTTTTTCACGCAAGACGCCAAGGCGCTTCACGGCGCTTTCGGTCAGCGTGAGCGATGCGGTCATAGGGGTATCGGGCATGGTCAAATCCTCCGGTTTTTCGCTTCGTTATTAAACATAACCAAGCGACATATTATCCTTTAATTCTACCGCATAATATGGTTTAAAAGCCTTATAAATCAATAGAATTCCGGCTTTTTCATGCCGGGCTTCGCGGGGGATATCATGGCACGCGCTGCTGCTAAGAAGTTGAAATCCTTGGCCGAAACCGGCCCCAAAGACCCGCTCGCCAAATTCGTGGCGGCGGACGGTCTTTCCACATTCGCCTCCAGACCAGAGATGAGCCGTGGTCGCCTGTACGAGGAAAGCCCCAGCAAGACACGCGGCGCGTTCGAGCGCGACCGCGACCGGATCATCCATTCCTCGGCTTTCCGCCGGCTGAAATTCAAGACGCAGGTGTTCGTTTATCACGAGGGCGACCATTACCGCACGCGCCTGTCCCATTCGATCGAGGTGGCGCAGGTGGCGCGCTCGCTCGCACGGCTGTTGAAGGTCGACGAAGATCTGGCGGAGACTTGCGCGCTCGCCCATGACCTTGGCCATACGCCCTTCGCCCATGTCGGCGAAGACGCGCTGGCGGAATGCATGAAACCGTTTGGCGGGTTCGACCATAACGACCAGACCTTGCGCGTGGTCACCAAGCTGGAAAAGAAATATCCGAATTTTGATGGCCTGAATTTGACTTGGGAATCCCTCGAAGGTCTCTGCAAGCATAACGGCCCGCTGTATAAAAAAGGGCAGAAGAAGCCGAAGCTGGAAATCACGCTGGCCGAACTCAGCAAGCAGATGGATCTGCTGCTGGGCACTTATGCCTCGGTCGAGGCGCAGGCGGCGGGGATTGCGGATGACATCGCCTATAACAGCCACGACCTTGACGACGGTTTGCAGGCGGGCATGTTCACGCTGGCGGATGTGGACCAGGTGGAATGGGTCGGCGCGATCATCCATGCCAAGAAAAAATCCTATCCCGGCATCGCGCCCTATACGCTGGCGCAGGAAACCATCCGCGACGTGATGGGCACGTATATCATGGACGTTCTGGCCGAAAGCAAAAAACGCATCCTGACGCTGAACCCGCAAACCGCCGACGATGTGCGCGGCGCGAAAGACCTGGTTGTCGGCATGTCGGATGCCATGAAGAAAAAAGACCGGAGCTTGCGCGATTTCCTCTGGGCGAATTTTTATCGCCATCATCAGGTCAGCCGCGTGCGCCGCAAGGTTTTCTCGGTGGTGCAGGATTTGTTCAATGTGTTCATGGAGCACAAACGCTGCCTGCCGCCCGAATACCTGAAACAGGTGATGAATGTGCCCAAAGGCTGGGACGAAAAAACATGGCAGGCCCGTACGGTCGCCGATTACATCGCAAGCATGACGGATCGCCTTGCGGTGATGGAACACAAAGATTTGTTTGACGCGTATCAGGTGGTGAGATGAGCAATATATTCCATGCCTACAAAGATAAAGTGGGCGACATCCTGAACAAGATGGCGGCGAATGGCGACATTCCGCAAGGCCTCGACCTCGGCCGCGTGACGGTGGAGCCGCCGAAGGACGCCAGCCACGGCGATATGGCGACGAATGCCGCGATGGTGCTGTCGAAAGCGGCCGGCAAAAACCCCCGCCAGCTGGGCGAAGCGCTTGCCGGTAAATTGAAGGAACTGCCGGAAATCCGCGAAGTGACGGTTGCGGGGCCGGGTTTCGTGAACTTCCGTTTGGCAAATACGGAATGGGAAGTCCAACTGCAGACCATACTGACCGAGGGTATTCATTACGGCGACAACAAAGCGGGCGGCGGCGAGAAAGTCAACGTCGAATACGTCTCTGCAAACCCCACGGGCCCCATGCATGCCGGTCACGTGCGCGGTGCGGTAATTGGCGACGCGCTTGCCAATCTGCTTAAGAAGGCTGGCTACGATGTCACCAAGGAGTATTACTTCAACGATGCGGGGAAGCAGATAGATGTACTGACGCAAACCGCTTATCTGCGTTACCGCGAGGCGTTGGGCGAAGACATTGGCGCAATTCCCGAAGGGCTATATCCCGGCGAATATATGAAGGACGTTGCGCAGGCGCTTGTCGCGCGTGATGGCAAAAAATGGATTGGTGTCGCAGAGTCTGCCTGGGCTCCCGTGATGCGCGACTTTGCAGTCGATTATATCATGAAGATGATCCGCGAGGACCTCGACCTCATTGGCATCCATCACGACGTTTTCTCAAACGAACGCGTGATGATTGAAGATGGTACGCTCGATATTTGCCTGAAAGAACTTATCGACAAGGGGCTGGTCTATCAGGGTACTTTGCCGCCCCCGATGGGCAAGGAAATGGAGGATTGGGAGCCTGCCGAACTCACGCTTTTCCGTTATAAGCAATTCGGCCACTACGAAGAAGACCGCCCGCTGAAAAAACGCGATGGCACTTGGGCATATGTCATGCCTGATATTGCCTATCACTACAATAAGCTATCGCGTGGCTTCACGACGATGATCAATGTTCTGGGCAATGACCATAAAGATTACGAATATCGTGTCGGACCGCCTCTTTCTGTTCTGAGTGACAACAAAGCGAAACTGGATATCGTCTATTGCGGGATGGTGAAGCTGTTCAAGAACGGCGAGCCGGTGAAGCTGTCGAAGCGCTCAGGTAACATCATCACGCTGCGCGAATTGGTGGAAGAAGTGGGGGCTGGTTCCGTGCGCTTCTTCATGATGACGCGCACGCCCGACAGCGAACTTGATTTCGATTTCACCAAGGTCGTGGAACAATCGAAAGACAACCCCGTATTCTACGTCCAATACGCCCATGCGCGCTGCGCGTCGGTGTTGCGGAATGCCAAGGAAATGTTCCCGGATGCAGATTTGTCGGCGGCGGCGCTCGGTAAGGCGAACCTTGCGCGCATTTCTTCGGCGGATGAATTGCAGCTGGTGCGCTTCATGGCGGGCTGGCCGCGCGCGGTTGAAGCGGCGGCGGAAGCGCATGAGCCGCACCGCGTCGCGTTCTACCTGCACGACCTCGCTTCCGAATTCCACGGTTTCTGGAACAAGGGCCGCGACGACGGCACTTTGAGATTTTTGCACGAAAACGACAGGGAACTCAGCATGGCGCGGCTTGCGCTGGTGTCGGCGGTGAAAACCGTCATCGCCTCCGGCCTTGCGGTCATGGGCGTTCCCCCGGTAGAGGAGATGCACGGATGACCGATATGACACCGAAAGACGACGACAGCCTCGGCTCGTTCTATATGGGCCGTATGCGCACGCCGGAGCCGCGCCGTTTGCTGCCGAAAGGCGTGCTGACGGGGGCGACGCTGTTCGCCTTTACCGCGATCATCTGGTACGCCTATCCGCGCGGTCAGGAAAAATTCTCCGGCCTTGATATCCCCACCATTTCGGCGGACAAGTCGGTTTATAAATTCAAGCCCGAAAACCCGGGCGGCATGGAAGTGCCGCATCAGGACAGCACGGTATTCGACCCCATCGACAACCGCTCGGCCGATGCCGCGCGCGTCGAAAAACTGGGCGCGCCGCCGGAGGAACCGGTCGATAAAGACGCCGCCATCA
>JADYYV010000311.1 GCA_020853455.1 Alphaproteobacteria bacterium
ACGCCGGAGCGCACAAGGAACGTGCCCAGCAGCGACAATGTGAAGGCAAGGATGCACAGGAACACCGTCCATATTTTCAGGCTGCCGCGTTTTTCAAGGGCGGCCACCGAATGCAGCAGCGCCGTGCCCGCGAGCCACGGCATCAGCGACGCGTTTTCGACCGGATCCCAGAACCAGAAGCCGCCCCAGCCCAGTTCGTAATAAGCCCAGGTCGCGCCCAGCATGATGCCCAGCGTCATGAACACCCATGCCGCCAGCACCCAGGGGCGCAGCTGTGACGCCCATTCGGCATCGACTTTTTTCTCGATCAGCGCCGCGATCGCAAAGCAGAAGGCGACCGAAAAGCCGACATAGCCCGCATACAAAACCGGCGGGTGAATCGCCAGCAGCGGATCCTGCAGCACGGGGTTCAGGTCCATCCCCTCGCGCGGCGACGGGTCGAGGCGCAGGAAGGGGTTCGAGGCCACGAGGATGTAAAGGAGAAAGCCGGCTGTGACGAGCCCCAGCACCGCCAGCACGCGCGCCTGCAGCGCGGGCGGCAGTTTCAACCCGCGCGTGACAAGGAAGAAGCCCCATGCCGACAGCATCCAGCCCCAGAGCAGCATCGAGCCTTCGTGGTTGCCCCAGGCGCCGCTGATTTTATAGATCCACGGTTTCAGCGTATGGCTGTTCTGCTGCACGTTCAGCACCGAAAAATCGGACAGGGCATAGGCGTGAATAAGGCCGAACAGCGCAATCGTCATAAGGCCGCAAAGCGACACGGCCATCGGCCGCGACAGCGCCATCCATGACAGCCGCCCCCGATGCGCGCCCCACATCGGCACCGCCGCCATCACGAGCGACAGCACGAAGGCCAGCGACAGCGCATAATGGGCAAGTTCGATGATCACTCGGGCTTGCCCGCTTTTTTATCGTCCGGATCGCCCGTTTTCTCGCCGTGCAGTTTTTTCATTTCTTTCGCCAGTTCCGGCGGCGTGTATTTTTCGTCGTGCTTGGCCAGCAGCACGGTTGCCACGAAAACGTCTTTCTGCAGGCTGCCGGTTGCGACCACGCCCTGCCCCTCGCGGAACAAATCCGGCGCGATGCCCTTGTATTCCACCTTCTGGTCGCGCAGGTCGTCGGTCACGATGAACCTGATCAGCAGGTCATGCGAGGTTTTTTCAAGGCTGCCCGGCTTTACAAGCCCGCCCAGACGGAACACCCTGCCGTCCACGACGCGCGCATCGTCCATTGTGCGCAGTTCATGCACCTGCTGCGGCGTGAAGAAATACGACACATTTTTGCGCAGCGCGAACAGCGCAATCGCGGTCGCAAGCCCCAGCGCGCACAGGATCAGCAGCGTGAATTGCAGGCGTTCTTTTTTATTCAGTGCCATCTTTTTTTACCCTCGACCATGCGCGCAGCGAAGCGATGACCAGCGCCGCCAGCACGATGCCGGTCACGCCATAGGCCGCCATGATGAAATCCGCGTATGCGCCGTTCATGCCACACCCCTGAGCCGCGTCGCGCGGGCGCGCCTTGCGAAAATTTCCGTGCGCAGGCGGAAAAAGGCGAGCGCGATGAACAGGAAATGAAACGCCCCCGCCATCAGCGCCAGCGGCAGCAGCATCGTTTTATCGACCGTCGCGCCGTCCATGCGGATGATCGAGGCCGGCTGGTGCAGCGTGTTCCACCAGTCGACGGAAAACTTGATGACCGGAATATTGATCACGCCCGCCAGCAGCAGGCAGGCGCCGGCGTTGATGCCGCGCTGTTCGTCGTCGAACGCATCGACCAGCACCATATAGCCGACATAAAGGAAAAACAGCACCAGCACAGAGGTCAGCCGCGCATCCCACACCCACCATGCGCCCCACATCGGCTTGCCCCACAGCGATCCCGTGACAAGGCAGATAAAGGTGAAGCAGGCCCCCACGGGCGCAACCGCCTTGGCGTATAATTCCGCCAGCACATGCTTCCAGATCAGCCCGACAAAGGCGGCTGCCGCCATCGTGACATACGTGAACAGCGCCATCCATGCGGCGGGCACATGGATATACATGATGCGCACGGTCTCGCCCTGCTGATAGTCGGGCGGGGAATCGAAAAACGCGACATATAATCCGGCGGCGAAAAACAGCGCGGCCGCCAGCCATGCGACGGGCAGCACGTAATTCGCCAGCGCCAGAAACCGGCCCGGATTGGCAAAGCGCCCGATGATGCTGCCGCTGTTGGACAAAGCCGTCCTGACCTCAAATGCAGTTTCAACAACGCCGATGCCGCGGCGGGCGCGGAGGGCAGTATCGCCACCACCAGCGCCGTTTGCAGCAAAAGATAGGCCGATACCGGCGCATCCGCAAGGCTGGCTTCGGCCGCCATAACCCCCAGAATAAGCATGGGAATCAGCAGCGGCAGCACCAGCACCGCCAGCAAAAGCCCGGATCTGCGGCTGCCCAGCGTCAGCGCCGCGCCCGCGATTCCCAGCCAGCTCATATATATAGTGCCAAGCGCGAGCGAGGCGCAGAGCAGGCCGGCTTTTTCCAGCGGCACGCCCAGCATGACAGAAACCGGAAACGCCGCCATGACTAAAGGCAAGCCCGACAACAGCCAGTGCGAGATCATTTTGCCAAAAGCCGCCTGCCAGGGCGGGGCGGGCGACATCATCAATAAATCGAGCGTGCCGTCTTCGGCGTCGCGCGCGAATACGGCGTCGAGCGATAAAAGCCCCGCCAGCAGCCCGCAGACCCAGATGATCGCGGCGGCCGATTTTTGCAGCGCGGCGGGATCCTGCGCCAGCGCAAAGGGGAACAGGCTGGCCACGATCACGAAGAAAAACAGCGTCGCCGCGAATTCCGATCCGCGCGCGGCGAACAGGCGCAGATCGCGCGTCACGATGGCGCAGACCGCCCTCATGCCGCACCCAGGGTAATCCGGCGCAACGTGCCGGTATTGGGCGGGTCGATCGGGAAATGGCTGGCGATCACCGCCATGCCGCCTTTCGCCACATGATGTTCCAGCGCGACGCGGAACAGCGCCATCGATTCCGCGTCGAGGCCGTTGAGCGGTTCATCGAACAGCCACAGCTTCGCCCCCTTCATCAGCACGCGCGCAAGGCCGAGGCGGCGTTTCTGCCCCGCCGAAAAATAGCGCACCGGACGGTTACGCAAGTCATGCAGCCCCATTGCCTTCAATGCCGCGTCGGAAATATCGTCGCCGACACCCCAGAGCCGCGCCCAGAAGGTGATATTTTCATATGCCGTTTCCAGAAGCTTCAGATGCGTGTCATTCGCGGGCAGAAAAGCGTAGCGCGCCGCATGGGCCGCCACGCCATTTTCCAAAAAATCACGATCTTGCCATAAAATTTTCCCGTCGCAGGGCAGCGCCCCCGCCATCGCGCGCAGCAGGCTTGTTTTGCCGGCACCGTTCGGGCCCGCCAGATGCACCACATCGCCCTCGCCCATTTCCAAAAACAAATTCTGGAATAGCAGCCGCCCGCCGCGGGCGCAGCTGACGGCATCGAGAGTGAAAAGGACGTTTGAAGCGGTCACGTATTGGCCTATTATCTTGTGATTGCATGGACTATAAACCAAGCCTATGCGCAAGACAAACGTAACTGACTGAAAAAAATAGGGAGTTCCGCCGTGACGGTAACTGGACACGATACGCTGAAAACAAGAAAAACACTGACCGTAGACGGCAAGAATTACGATTATTTCAGCCTCAGCGACGCCGCGAAAACCATCGGCGATATTTCGCGCCTGCCCTATTCGATGAAGGTGCTGCTGGAAAACCTGCTGCGCTTCGAAGACGGCCAGAGCGTGACGGTCGATGACGTAAAGGCGATGGGCGAATGGCTGAAGGATAAAAAGAGCAACCGCGAAATCGCCTACCGTCCCGCGCGCGTGCTGATGCAGGATTTCACCGGCGTTCCCGCCGTGGTCGATCTGGCCGCGATGCGCGACGCGATGGTGGCGCTGGGCGGCAACCCCCAGAAAATCAACCCGCTTGCCAACGTCGATCTGGTCATCGACCATTCCGTGATGGTCGATAATTTCGGCACGAAAGACGCGTTCAGCGAAAACGTGAAAGTGGAATTCGAGCGGAATCTCGAGCGTTACGTGTTCCTGCGCTGGGGTTCCAAGGCCTTCAACCGTTTCCGCGTCGTGCCGCCCGGCACCGGCATCTGCCATCAGGTCAATCTGGAATACCTGTCGCAAACCATCTGGGTCGAAGACGACGAGAATATCAAAGGCACGACGGTCGCCTATCCCGACACGCTGGTCGGCACCGACAGCCACACGACGATGGTCAACGGCCTTGCCGTGCTGGGCTGGGGCGTGGGCGGCATTGAAGCCGAAGCCGCGATGCTGGGCCAGCCCGTATCCATGCTGATCCCCGAAGTGATCGGCATGAAACTGACGGGCCAGATGAAGGAAGGCACGACCGCGACCGACCTCGTCCTGACCGTGACGCAGATGCTGCGCAAAAAAGGCGTCGTCAACAAATTCGTCGAATTCTACGGCCCCGGCCTCGATCATCTGTCGCTGGCCGACCGTTCCACCATCGCCAACATGGCGCCCGAATATGGCGCGACCTGCGGCTTCTTCCCGATCGACGGCGAAACCATCAATTACCTGCGCTTCACCGGCCGCGACGAACACCGCGTGCAACTGGTCGAAGCCTATGCGAAGGCGCAAGGCATGTGGCGCGAGGCGAATGCCCCCGACCCCGTCTTCACCGATACGCTGGAACTTGACCTTGCCACCATCGAACCCTCGATGGCCGGCCCGAAACGCCCGCAGGACCGCGTGCCGCTGGTGAATGTCGCGAACGGCTTCAAGGAAACGCTGGAAAAAGACATCGGCGCGGAAAAAGCCGCCGTGTC
>JADYYV010000312.1 GCA_020853455.1 Alphaproteobacteria bacterium
ATTTGTGTTCATTCGTGGGAAATCAAGACTTGGCTTGGACTTTTTGCACCGCATCATATATAAAGAAGTGCAACCGAAGCCCCCGTCCCCCGTGAGGTTGCCATGGCAAAGAAATCATCCCCGAAAATCAAAACCGAAAAAATCCGCGAGAAAGTCGGCCTGACTTTCGACGACGTTTTGCTGTTGCCGGGCGCTTCCGAAATCCAGCCGCTGGACGCCGATACCTCGACCCAGATCACGCAGAATATAAAACTGAACATTCCCCTGCTGTCCGCCGCCATGGATACGGTGACGGAGGCGGAGGCCGCAATCGCGCTGGCGCAGGCGGGGGGCATGGGCATCATCCACCGCAACATGGAACCCGATATGCAGGCCGAACATGTGCGCCGCGTGAAGCGGTATGAATCGGGCATGGTTTTGAACCCCATCACCATCCACCCCGACGCGCCGCTGGCCGAGGCGCTTGACCTGATGAAACGATTCCGTATTTCGGGCGTGCCGGTGACGAAGGCGAACGGGAAACTGGTGGGCATTTTGACCAACCGCGACGTGCGCTTCGCCGACAACCCGAAACAGCCGATCCGCGAATTGATGACATCCGAAAACCTGATCAAGGTTGTGAACAGCGTCGATAAATCGAAGGCGCGCAAATTGCTGCATGTGAACCGCATCGAAAAACTGCTGGTGGTGGATGATGACGACCGCTGCATCGGCCTTGTGACCGTGAAGGACATCGAAAAGGCGCAGCTGCACCCGACGGCCTGCAAGGACGATAACGGATCTTTGCGCGTGGGTGCTGCGATTGGCACGGGCGATGCGAATTTCGACCGTGCGCAGGCCTTGATGGATGCGGATATTGACCTGATCGTGGTCGATACCGCGCATGGCCATTCCAAAAACGTGCTGGATATGGTGAAAAAACTGCGCCGCCATAACAACCGCGTGCAATTGGTGGCGGGCAATATCGCGACGGCCGATGCGGCGAAGGCATTGATCGATGCGGGTGTGGACAGCCTGAAGGTCGGCATCGGCCCCGGTTCGATCTGCACGACGCGCATCGTGGCGGGCGTGGGCGTGCCGCAGCTGACCGCGATCATGGATGTGGCCAGCGCCGCAGCGAAACAGCGTATTCCCGTGATCGCCGATGGCGGCATCAAATCATCGGGCGACCTGGCCAAGGCCGTGGCGGCGGGTGCCGATTGCGTGATGATGGGCGGGATTTTCGCAGGGACGGATGAATCGCCCGGCGAAATCATCCTGTACCAAGGCCGGTCATACAAAGAATATCGCGGCATGGGCTCGGTCGGCGCGATGGTGCGCGGATCGGCGGACCGCTATTCCCAAGGCTCGGTGAAAGAATCGCAGAAACTGGTGCCGGAGGGAATCGAAGGCCGCGTGCCCGCGAAAGGCCCGATTGCAAATGTGATTCACCAGATGGTCGGCGGCTTGCGCGCGGCGATGGGCTATACCGGCTGCAAAACGGTCGCGGAAATGAAGCAAAAGGCGACGTTTATCCGCATGACCGGCGCGGGTTACCGCGAAAGCCATGTGCATGACGTGACGATCACGAAAGAAGCGCCGAATTATCGGGCGGATTAAACTCTGATCCCCTCTCCCGCTTGCGGGAGAGGGTTAGGGTGAGGGTGAGTCTTTCGCGAAATGGCGAGAGTTTTCAGACACTCCCCCTCACCCCGGCCCTCTCCCGCAAGCGGGAGAGGGGGCAAAGAAATGAATCGTTGACTCATCTCCACCCCCTATTATATAAAATCTCCATTGGGGAGTAGCCTCCACATCCTCCAGTTGGGCTGAAGCCAACATACTTGCATTTCGATGCATGGTTTCAGCAGCGGATCTTCCGCTTGGCAAGACCAGTACATTCGCGAAAGCCGTCCGGCTTGTTTTCGCGGCTGTATGGTCATGCAAAAGCCGGGCGGAGAACCAAGATGGGCATTTTTCAAACCACCATTCTCGCTTTCAGCATGTCGACCGATGCCTTTGCCGTTTCCGTTGGCAAGGGCGCGGCGCTCCGCAAGCCCCGCCTGACCGAGGCCCTTCGCACCGGCGCGATTTTCGGCGCGGTCGAAGGCATGACGCCCATCATCGGCTGGGGCATCGGCCTTGCCGCCAGCCAGCATATCGCGGCGGTCGATCACTGGATTGCGTTTATCATCCTGGGCGCGATCGGGCTGAAAATGATTTACGAAGGTTTGCAGGCGGATGCCGGCGAAGAACGCCCCGCCGGCCACAGCCTCGCGCGGCTGATGCTCACGGCGCTTGGCACCTCCATCGATTCAATGGCGGTCGGTGTTTCGCTGTCGATCCTTGGTACGCATATCGGCTGGACGGCGGCAGCGATCGGTTTTGCGACCTTCACGATGGTCACCATCGGCGTGATGACCGGGCAGTATATCGGCAGCAAATACGGCAAGATCGCCGAAATGATGGGCGGCGCCGCGCTGATATTCCTCGGCACCAAGACGCTGTTCGAGCATCTGGGATATATTTAACAGCTGAAATCGAGGCTGCCGGTTTTCACGACCGTCATGCCGGAGCCTTCGGCCACCTTGCCAATCGTCCAGAACGGCTGGTTCAGTTCTTTCAACTTGGCCGCCAGCTTGTCGGGCTGTGATGTCGCGAAAACAAAACCGATGCCCATGTTGAACGTGCGGTATAAATCCGCGCCGTCAAGGCCGGAGCGTTTCACCAGTTCCGTATAAATCGGCGGAATATCGGATAGCGCCGGCAGGTAATCCAGCACGTAATCGAATTTATCGTTCATGCGCGGCACGTTTTCGAGGCCGCCGCCCGTGATATGCGCCATGGCGTTCACCAGCGGCAGCACTTCTTTCACGACATTCCAGTAAATGCGCGTGGGCGTCAGCGCCTGCAGCAGCAATTCCTTTTCGCTTTCATTCACCAGCTTGCGCACCAGCGAATAGCCGTTGGAATGCACGCCCGATGACGGCAGCGCGATCAGCGTGTCGCCAATCGCCACATCACGCCCGTCTTTCAGGTCTTTCTGCAGCACTTCGCCGACCGCGAATCCGGCCAAATCGTATTCACCCGCGCCATAAACCCCCGGCATTTCCGCCGTTTCGCCGCCGATCAGGGCGCAGTTGGATTGCTTGCAGCCCTCCACCACGCCGTTGATGATTTGCTCGGCGGTATTGAGCTCCAGCTTGCCGGTCGCAAGGTAATCGAGAAAGAACAGCGGCGTTGCGCCCGTGCAGATGATGTCGTTCACGCACATGGCGACGAGGTCGATGCCGATAGTGTCGTGCTTGTTGAGGCTCTGCGCGATTTTCACTTTCGTGCCGCAGCCATCGGTGCCGGTTGCCAGCAATTTGTCGTCGGTGATTTTATACAGCGCCGCAAATCCGCCCACGCCGGATA
Source organism: Alphaproteobacteria bacterium (assembly GCA_020853455.1). Lineage (GTDB taxonomy): Bacteria > Pseudomonadota > Alphaproteobacteria > Micavibrionales > UBA2020 > JAPWJZ01. The sequence goes on from JADYYV010000312.1 coordinate 3,394, forward strand.
CCACGCGCTCGCCATAGGTCGATCGCACCTTGGTCTTGATGCGCTCCACAAAGGCATCGCCGCGTTCGATATCGACGCCGGCGTCTTTATAGGTGGTTTTTTGCGGCTGTGTCATCTCTCTTCTCCTTCGTCATCCCCGCGAAGGCGGGGATCTCGCACGCTTGCGCGCTGTTTATAAATGCGGAGCCAACCCCCGCGAGATGCCAGCCTGCGCTGGATGACATCAATGGCGAAAATGCCTTCTGCCCGTAAACGTCATCGCGATACCGGAATCGTTGCAGGCGGCGATCACGTCCTTGTCTTTCACGCTGCCGCCCGGCTGCACGATGTATTTGATGCCGGCCGCCGCCGCGATGCCGATATTATCGGGGAACGGGAAGAACGCATCCGACACCAAGACCGCTTCGGACAAATCCTTGTGCCCGTTTTCATGCGCTTTTTCGACGGCCTGTTTCATGCTGACAAGGCGGTTGGGATTGCCCATGCCGGCGCCCACCATGCTGAAGCCCTTGTCGTTTGCGATGAAGATGCCGATGGCGTTGCTTTTCAGGTGTTTGCAGGCCATCACGCCGAAACGCGCAAGGCCGGTGCGTTCGTCCGAAAACGGGCGGCTGGTCATGGGCTTGAAATCGGCATCCGCGCCTTCGTCTTCCTGCTGCACGACCCAGCCGCCGGAGATGGAACGCACCATCATGGATTTTTCCGCGCCCGTATAGCTCGCAAGCGCGAGCAGGCGCAGGTTCGGTTTGCCTGCGAATATTTTTTTCGCTTCATCGGTATAGGATGGTGCAACGATCACCTCGACGAATTTGTTCGACAGCCATGTCGCGATATCATCGCCGACCGGCTGGTTGAAGGCGAGGATGCCGCCGAAGCTGCTGATCGGGTCGCCCGCCCATGCCGCTTCCAGCGCCGCAAGCGGCGTTTTACCCAGCGCAAGCCCGCAGGGGCTGAGATGCTTGATGATCGAGACGGCGGCGGGATAACCAGCCACGCCCAGCGCCGAAATATCGCCGCAGGAACGCCACGCCGCATCCGCGTCGAGCAGGTTATTGTACGACAGCTCCTTGCCCTGTATCGGCTCCGCACCCGCAAGACCCGCATTGAACGGATCGGCATGCACCCATGATTTCTGGTGCGGGTTTTCGCCGTAGCGCAGCGCCACGCCGGATTTCACGGGGATGGACAGAGTGCGCTGTTCCTCGCCCCATTCGGATTCCATGCGCGCCGCGATCAGCGCGTCGTATTCGGCCGTGTGGCGGAAGGCGGCGAGCGCCAGTTTCTGCCGCGTTTCCGCGCGCAAGGATCCGCCCGTTTCGTTCAGGTCGCGGATGACCATGCCGTATTGCGCGGGATCGGTGACCGTGCCGACCGACGCATAGTTTTTAGCCGAAGCGCGGATCATGGTCGGACCGCCGACATCGATATTTTCGATGATTTCTGCCCAGTCCTTGCTTTTCTTCGCGGTCGCTTCGAACGGATACAGGTTGCAGACGACAAGATCAATCGCCTCGATTTTCAGGTCTCTTGCCTGCGCGATATCATCCGCGTGATCGCGGCGATACAAAAGCGCGCTTGAAATCTGGAAGCTGAGCGTTTTCATGCGGCCGCCGAAGGCTTCGGGATTTCCGGTGACTTTTTCAACGGGGGTATAGGGGATGCCGAGGCTTTGCAAAAACTTTCCCGTGCCGCCCGATGAAATGATTTCCACCTTCAGCGCGTGCAGCTTCGCCGCCAGTTCTTCCAGCCCCGATTTGTCGCTCACGCTCACCAGCGCGCGCTTGACCTCAACCAGCCCGTCGTTCATTTTTTTCTTCCCCTTTTAATATCCGCAGCATGTTGTCGAAAATCAGCGCGCCGTCGCCCTTTGCCGCCGCGTGTTCATGCGTGTTGCGATAGGTTTCGGCGAACATGAAGGCTTCCGGATGCGGCATCAGCCCTAGCGCCATGCCCGACGGATCGGTCAGCGCGGCGATGCGCCCGTATGACCCGTTGACGTCTTCGGTATAGGTCAGCGGCACCAGTCCTTTGTCGATCAGCGCCTGATATTCCTTTTTCTCCTCGCCCTTTTTAAAGGCGATGCGGCCTTCACCGTGGCGGATCGGCAGTTCGATCTGCGTTTTTTCCAGCCCCTGTGTCCATTGGCAGACGCTGTTCGCATTCACATCCAGCGTCACCCAGCGGTTGATAAACCCGCCCTGTTCGTTCGCCGCCAGCGCAAGGATGCGTTCCGACGCATCGGGGTATGGCAGCAGGCCGAGTTTGACCAGCACCTGAAAACCGTTGCAGATGCCGATGACGGGTTTCTTCGCCTCGACCATTTTAAAGAATTTATCGCCCAGCTTGTGCCGGATTTTCAGCGCAAGGATCTGGCCCGATCCAAGTTCGTCGCCGAACGAAAACCCGCCGGGGATGGCAAGCCCATCGGCGGTTTTCAGCAGCTCGGGCGCGGCGATCAGGTCGTTCACATGCACCGTTTTCGCCTGCCCGCCCGCATGTTCCAGCGCGAAAGCCGTTTCACGTTCGCAATTGATGCCGTCGCCGCAGACCACGATGAAGAGAGGTTTGTTTGCCATCGTCAGAAACCTTTCCGCCATGCGGCCACGATATCGCCAAGCGCGATGCTTGAACCATCAACCAGCAGTTTATCGTCGCCGGTCACCTGCCCGATCAGCGCGGCACCCGGCAGGAATTTGTCGAACGCCGCGCGCTGGTCCGGCGATACGCTGACGACGATACGGCCGGGCGCTTCGTTGAACAGCGCATCCGCGCCCTTCACGGTTAATGCCGCGCCCAGCCTGCCGCCCGTCATACATTCGGCGACCGATACCAGCAGGCCGCCTTCGGAGACGTCATGCGCGGATTTGATGCAGCCCGATTTCAATGCCGCATTGAACTGGCGGTAGAGCGCAAGGTTTTTCGCAAGATCGATCGCAGGGCCGTTATCATCCGCCACATCGAACCACGCCGCATATTCGGACGCCGCCAGGCCGCCGCCCGCAGCGCCCAGCACGTAGATATGATCGCCGGCGGCGCGGAAGGAACTGCCGACGGATGACCCCATCTGTACCTTCGCCATCGCGGTCACCATCAGCGTCGGCAGGCAGCTGATATTGATGTCCTGTCCGCGCCCGTCTTTGCCGCGGAAATCGTTTTTCATGCTGTCCTTGCCGCTGACGAGCGGCGCGCCATATGCCTTGCAGATGTCGTACAGGCCTTCGCAGGTGCGCACCAGCTGCCCCAGTTTATAGGAACCTTCGGGGTTTTTCGCGGAAACGACAGGATCGGGCCAGCAGAAATTGTCGAGCAGGCACAGCGTATCGGGATCGCCGCCCGCTGTTACCACGTTGCGCACCGCTTCATCGACCGCGAATTGCGCCATGCGGTACGGATCGACCGGAGACATGCGCGGCGACATGCCGCAGCCGACCGCAACCGCGTTATCGCTTGCGCCGCCATGCGGCTGCAGCCAGATCACGCCGGCATCGGACGGGCCGTCGGATTTATTGCCGGTGAAGGGCTTTACATGCGTCGCCGCCTGAACCTCGTGGTCATAGGCGCGCACCCATTTTTCTTTGGATGTGATGTTGGGCGATGCCAGCAGGGTGAGCAGCGCGGTTTTCACATCTGGCGCTGGAACGCGTTTCGCCTTCAATTCCGTGGTCGCCGACCAATCGGGGCGCGGTTTCGGTGCTGTCCATTCCGCCTTCAGCTGCATTTGCGGCAGCGAGTTATGCAGGAAATCGAGGCTCAATGATCCGGTGAGCGTATCTTTGTAATAGACATCCAGACGCCCGCTATCGTTGAACGCGCCGATATTCGTCGCCGCTACGCCGCGACGCGCTGCAAGCTCGATAAACGCTTTCACTTTCGCGGGGGGCACGGCGACCGTCATGCGTTCCTGGCTTTCGCTGACCATCAATTCCCACGGGCTGAGGCCGGGATATTTGACGGGGCACAGGCCAAGATCCAGCGTTGCGCCGCCCGACATCTGCGCCATTTCACCGACGCTGGAGCTGAGGCCGCCCGCGCCGTTATCGGTAATAGCGGAAAACAGCCCGAGGTCGCGCGCTTCCAGCAAAAAATCCGCCATGCGTTTTTGAGTCAGCGGGTCGCCGATCTGCACCGCCGTTGCGGGCGCGTTTTCGTCCAGTTCCAGCGAGCTAAAAGTTGCGCCATGAATACCGTCCGCACCGATAGCGCCGCCGACCATCACGATACGGTCACCGCTGTCGAGTTTCTTTTCGGATGAATCGCGGCCATCTTGCAGTTTCGGGGGCAGCACGCCCACCGTGCCGACGAACACAAGCGGCTTGCCGGCATAATCGCGGTCGAAAAAGAACGCGCCGTTCACGGTCGGAATGCCGCTTTTGTTGCCGCCGTCCTCGACGCCCTTATGCACGCCTTCCAGTATGCGGCGGGGAGGTTTGGGGCCGACGGGCATAAATTGTTCTTCGCCCTTTTCCGGCATGTTGGGCGGGGCAAAGCAGAACACATCGGTATTCGCAATCGGCCGCGCGCCAAGGCCGCAGCCAAGAATGTCGCGGTTCACGCCAAGGATACCGGTAAGCGCGCCGCCGTAGGGATCGAGCGCGGAGGGGCTGTTATGCGTTTCCACCTTGATGCAGAGATCGATTTTTTCATCGAAACGCACGATGCCGGCATTGTCGCTGAACACGGAAATCAGCCAGTCGATGCCGCGTTCCTTCTCAATCTCCTTGGTGGCGCGCTTGATATAGGTTTTATAAAGGCTGTCGATGGTTTTTGTTTTGCCATCCGCGCCGGTGAAATCGATCTTGGCGGCGAAAATTTTGTGCTTGCAATGCTCGCTCCAGGTCTGGGCAAAAACTTCCAGTTCAACATCGGTCGGCGATTGCGGCAGACCCTGTTTTTTGCGGAGCGCCTGCACATCGGCATCGCGGTAATGGTCGCGGATATGGTGCAGTTCCTGCATCGTCATGGCGAGCGTGCGGTCGCGGCTCAGCTGCTCCAATTCCTTGTCGTGCAGTTCCAGCGATACCTGCTCAACCTTGGGCGCATGGGTCAGCGCGGTTTTGGGCAGTTTCACATCGGTGAACCGCGGCAGTTTCGCGAATTCGTCATAGGTCCAGATATCGATTTTCTGGATCAGCTCGTTCGCCAGCAATTCGCGGCCGACTTTTTTCGCGCCCGCAGCATCCAGCGCGCCGAACATGAAATAAAGGCTGCCGCTGGCGACCACCGCCTGCAATCCGGTCAGCGCCAATGCTTCTTCCGCCGATCGCGCGGGGTTGTCGGTGACACCCGGGCGGTAAGTGACTTCGGCGACGAAGGCGGGGTTTTGCGGGAAGCTATAGGTCGCGCCGTCCATTTGCGCAAGGTACAGCACGGGATCCGCAAAAACTTTTGCAACATTTGCGGCAAGATCGTTGGCGGGCGATTGCGGCGCGATTTTATAGACTTTCACTTCCTGAAGCGCCGCCAGCGGTACGCCGAAATATTCGCGCGCCTGACCCGCCCATTTTTCAAGACGGCGGTCGGGAATTTGCGAGGTGACTTCGACGCGAACAGCGCTTGCCATGACCATGTTACGATGCCTTCTTTTTGCCAAGACAGACGATGCGGCGGTCGGTGCCGCGGATATTTTCAACGGACCAGCTGCCCGCGATCAGGTGGCGCAGGAATTCGGCGTAAATATCGTATTCCAGCTGCATGCCGCGCGCGCGGAACGCATCAAACTCCTCGTTCTCGTCACGCTCGAAGGTGCGCTGCAGGATGATCGGCCCGCCATCGACGGTTTCATCGACGAAATGCAGCGTCACACCCGCCACCTTCACACCCGCGTTATAGGCCTGCAGGTAGCTGTCCATGCCGGGGAACGCGGGCAGCAGCGAGGGGTGGATATTGACGACGCGATTCACGCCCAGTTTTTCATCGTAAAACTTACGCAGGAAATCGGGGCTGAGGATGCGCATGTATCCGGCAAGGAAAATCCATTCCACGCCGTTCAGCGCCAGCGTATCGAGGATCGCTTTTTCGTGTTCTTCCTTCGAAGCGCCTTTTTGCCTGGCGACGACTTCGCAGGGGGTGCCGAATTTTTTGGCGCGGTCGATGACGCCGGCATAGGGCTGGTCGGTCAGCACCAGCAACGCGTCGATGCCGGTCATTTCCTTGCAATGGCGCAGGATGTTTTCGGCGTTCGTGCCATTGCCGGAGGCGAAGACGGCGGCACGGATGGCGGGATTATTTGACGCGGGCTTATTTGCCAATGTCTTTCCTCCAATGCGCGCCGTTGAACTTGATGCTGTCGATCGCGCGGTAGGCACTGGCGCGGGCATCGTCGATATTCGCGCCCAGTGCCGTCACGCCCAGCACGCGCCCGCCTTCATTCGTCCAGCCGCCGTCTTTTTTCTTCGCGCCCATGACGAACAGCAGGTTGTCGTTCGAGCCGTCCAGCAGTTTTTCCGGCAGGTCAATTTTCTGGCCGAGCTTCATCGTGCCCGCGAAAGTTTCCGGGTAGCCTTCGGACGCCATCACCACATGCACGGCGGCGGAAGCGCGCAGCGTGACCTTGTCTGCTCCCAATTTCCCTTGCGCGGCCTTCAGGAACAGCGGCGCGATATCGTTTTCGATGAGCGGCATCAGGATCTGCGTTTCGGGGTCGCCGAAGCGGGTGTTGAATTCGATCACATTCACCTGTTCGCCGTCGATCATCAGCCCCGCGAACAGGATGCCGCGAAACGGCGTGCCGCGTTTTTTCATGCCGTCGATGACGCGGCGGAAAACGCAGTCGTTCACGAACTGGCGGGCGGCGTCCGACGGCCAGCCCTTGGGCGCATAGCCGCCCATGCCGCCGGTATTGGGGCCCTGATCGTGGTCGCGCACGCGTTTATAATCGCAAACGAAGCCAAGCGTGGTGAATGTTTCCCCATCGCACAGGGCAAAGGCGGAGACTTCCTTGCCGGACAGTTTTTGTTCCAGCAGGATGCGGCTGCTTTTGACCGTGCAGGCGGGATTGACCATGAAATCAAAAAGCGTCTGCACGGCTTCGGCGCGGTCATGCGTGACAACGACGCCCTTGCCGGCCGACAAGCCGTCGGCCTTGATGACGATGCCAGCGCCTTCGATATCCCAATCCTTCAGCGCCGCAAGCGCCGCTGCGTGGTCGTCGCAGACCTTGAACGATGCGGTCGGGATGCCGAATTTCGACATGAATTCCTTGGCGAAGATTTTGGAGCTTTCCAGCTTTGCGCCGTCCTTGGTCGGGCCCATGACAGGAATATTTGCCGCGTTCAGCGCATCGGCGACGCCGGCCTCCAGCGGTTTTTCGGGGCCGATGACGACAAGGCCGATGCCCAGGTTTTTAACGACCGCCATGACGGTCGCTACATCCGCCGGATTGCCGGCAAGACATGTGACCTTGGCGAGCGTCGCCATGCCGTCATTGCCCGGCATGGCGTGAATGGCATCGACAGCGGGTGATTGGGCGAGTTTCCAGGCGAGCGCATGTTCGCGCCCGCCGCCCCCCAGCAACAGAACCTGTTTCAGGCTGTCGCTCACGCCACTTCCTTTTTCGGCAGGATCTGCTTTACGACTTCGTCAAGGCTCCAGGCATCGGCAAAAACGGGCTTGCCATGAAACTGGTTCGACAGCGCGGAAGCGAGGCCTTTATAGATCATCTCCACGCGCGTTTTCACGACGGGCGACAGCAAGGGCGGGGAGACGCCGAGTTCATCGGTGCAGATTTTCTTCCAGTCTTTTTCGCCGCGCTCCTTGGCCAGTTTCTTGCCCTGTTCCAGACCCGCATACCATGCGGTGGGGCGGTAGAAGCCGCGCAGGGCCTCCTTGGACAAATGCTGGCCGTCCTTGATCAGGCGCAATTCATCGGGGCCGATGGAATCGACCAGCATGAAATCGCGCGCACCGGTAGCGTTTTTACCGCCAAAGCCGAATTCCAGCTTGCCGTCCCACAGCTCCACGCCGATTTCGGCAAAGCAGTCTTTCAGGCGGATGGAAATCAGGCGCGCGAGTGCGCCGAGACTGCGGAATTCCTCGTCCGACAATCCGGCGATACGCTGCGCTTCTTCATAGGGCAGGTAACGGTCGGAGGTTTCGAGCTTGGTCGAATATTCGACGACGGGAACGGCAAAGCTGTCACCCGTTTTGGGCGGCGCGGAGAGGCCGAGCGATTTGCAATAGGCGGCATCTCCCGTGCGCTGCAGCAGCGAGCTGCCTTCGGGCACGCCAAAACGGAAGATGACTTCGAGCGGCACAAGCGCGTTTTCGGGCTTGGTTTCATAGGCGGTGTAATCCCAGACCAGCTTGCCATCGACGACGCTGCTGCCCGGTTCATGCACGGCGACGGGAGTGACGGACAGGCAGCGCGTGGGCGAAATGAATTCGCGCTGCAGCGGGATCTGTTTCGCATCGTGATCGACAAGGCCCAGCGAGTGGTGCTTCAACCCGGTTTTGCGCAAGCTAAGGAGCTGCGGATCGTTCTCCATCCCCTCCGGCGCTTTCCAGTCGAGCCAGGTGGCGGGGCGGCCGAGATAATCGAAGAAGAACCAGCCCATGAATGCCAGCGACGCGCCCTTGTCGGTCAGCAGGTCGGGCATCTGCCCCCAGTCGAAAATCGAATAGCGGTCGGAGAATTCGAAGATATAAGGCGCTTTACCCTTTTCGCCCCGCACGTTTTTGACGGAGCCTTCATAGATCATTGCAGGTAGCGTCATGCTGCTCTCCCTTGTGCCTGTTTTGCGGTTGAGGAAAGGCGCAGCGCGGCATGGACCGCATTGCGCGTGTTATTGGCGCCGACCCACAAGCCGCCCTTGTTGCTCCAGTTCAGCAACTGGACGTAAGTTTCTGGGTTTGCGACATCGGATTTGGCGACGACCGGCACGTGCAGGCAGTAATCATCGGGCTGGATATCGTTATCGCCCATGACGAGCCGCACGTTGAACGCATCGCTTGCCGCAGATGCGCCATGCGACACTTCCGCGCCTTTTTCTTTCGCCGCCACGCGGGCCTTTTCGATATCGGCCAGAATGTCGGGCGTTTCGGTGCGGGTGACAAAGTGGATTTTGGAAGGCGTCGCGGCGGTTTTGTATTTTTTCAGGAATGCGACGATCGCATCGGGTTTTTGCGGGCCTGCCGTCATGACCGGCACACCGGGCGGCATTTGCGCGATGGAGGCGAAGCTGTCGAGGCCGCCGAATTGCGACGGCACGGCCACGCCGAACACCGGGATTTTCACCATGGCGGCAACCACGCCCGGCAATGCGGCGGCAAGGCCCGCGCCCGCAATCACGGCATCGCCCTGCCATGTGTTCATTTTATGCTGCAGTTTTTCAAGATCGCGATGGGCGGAGATGACTTCGTATTCGGTATCAAAATGCGGTTTCAGCGCGTCGACCAGCGGCAGGGATATGTTTTCATCGGATTTACTGCCAAAGACTACAAAAACTTTCATGTTTTTCCCCTCTGTTAAATAAAAACTATCCCGCCGCGCGTGCCTTCTTGCGCTCGCGCGCGTAATTTTCCGCTTCCGTCACCACGGTCGGGTATTTTTTGTTCACGCAGGCCATGCACAGCTTGGTCGTGCCGATCGCCTGCCGCAAATCTTCCTCGTCCAGATAGATGATTTTTTTGACGCCGATCATTTCGGCCATTTCCTCGACCGTTTTGTTATGCGCCATCAGGTCTTTTGAATCGGGGACATCGACGCCGTAGAAGCAGGGATAGCGGATTGGCGGGCAGGTGATGCCCAGCGTGATTTCCTTCGCGCCGTGTTTTTTGAGCAGAGAGATCAGGCGGATGGAGGTGGTGCCGCGCACGATGCTGTCGTCGATCAGGAAGATATTCTTGCCCGCGATCTCGCTGACGATGGGGCTGAGTTTCAGCTCGACCGCATGTTCGCGCTTGTCCTGATTGCTGAGGATAAAGCTGCGGGCGACGTAGCGGTTTTTAATAAGCCCTTCGCGGTAGGGCAGTTTCAGCGCATCGGCCACGGAAATGGCGGCAGTGCGGCTGGTATCGGGCACCGGCATCACCACATCGGGGGCGATTTCGCCCGCCTGCATCGCGGCGGTTGCCTTGTGCCCCAGTTGCACGCCCAGTTTCAGGCGCGCGCCATAGACAGTCTGGTGGTCGATGGCGCTTTCCGCGCCCGAGAAATAGACCCACTCGAACATGCAATGCGCGCGCTCGGGCTCTTTCTTCACAATCGCGCTCTGGAAGTTGCTGTCCATGTCGATGAAGAACACTTCGCCGGGTTCGATATCGCGCAGGTAATTATAGCCCAGATAAGTCATGGCGACGGTTTCGGACGCCACGCACCAATGCTTCTCGCCGTCGATTTCCTTCAAGCCCAGCACCATCGGGCGGATGCCCTTGGGGTCGCGGAAACCGACCATGCCCTGCCCCGCAATCAGGCCGAGGACGGCATAGCCGCCGTTGACGGTTTCAAACATCTTGCCGGCGGCCTGTTTGATATTGTCGAAGGTGAAGGTTTTTTCGGTCGGCAGCGCGTCGCCGTTCATCAGAAAATGGCCGAAATAATGGATCAGCGCCTCCAGATCGTTGCCGGTCAGCAGCTGGTGGCGAAACTTCTCCGACAATTCGGCCTTCAATTGATAGTAATTGAGCGCATTGCCGTTATGGACCATGCCAAGGCCGAAGGGGATCCCCTCCACCATCGGCTGGATATCGCGCTTGCCGTCGCCGCCGGCCGTCGCGTAGCGCGTATGGCCTATCGCCATGAAGCCGTTCAGGTTTTCGATTTTCTTCTGGTCAAACACCTGGGCCACGAGGCCGAGGTCTTTTTCCATAGCGAACATTTTGGTGAAGGTGTCATAAGTGAGGATGCCCGCCGCATCCTGCCCCCGGTGCTGGAGCGCGAGCAGGCCGCGATAAGCCTCGTACGCCGCAGCAGAGGACACTCCTCGACTCTCAGTTTTATGAGGGCCGATGATGCCGATAATTCCACACATTTACTGATTCACCTGTTGTTCAGGGAAGAGGATTTGAGCCGCCACTATACGCATTTCGGGCAAATCAATGCGAGTCATTTTTACAACAAAAAAGGCCGTATTTACGGCAAAAACCGCGCTTTCGCGCTATGTCGCGGCGCGCGGTGTTGATATGGTGGGGGAACGCTTTTTTCCAAGTCTTTTAAAGGAATTTTCATGTCGCTCGCCAATGACGCCCGCGTCAGCTCGATCATCAACCGCGTCAAGAACCTGATCACCAAGCCGGAAGCCGAATGGGACGTCATCGCGGGCGAGAGCGCGACCATTCAGGGACTTTATAAAAGCTACGCGATGATTTTGGCGGCCATTCCCGCGGTCGTCGGTTTTCTTGCTATCGTCCTGCGCGCGCCGTCGGCGATCGGTCATGCGCTGCTAACACTGATTGGCGGTTATATTCTGGCGCTGCTGGGCATCGCGGTGCTGGCTTTCATCGTCGATTTTCTGGCGCCGAAATTCAAGGGCACGTCAAACCAGATCAGCGCCTTCAAGCTCGCGATTTA
>JADYYV010000313.1 GCA_020853455.1 Alphaproteobacteria bacterium
CTTCGTCGGACCTGCTGGTTGAGCAAAGCGGCAGGCTGGTAGGCAAGGATAACGGCAAGGAGCAGTCGGGCAATGCGTCCGCGCGCGCCAAGATCGAGATCCCGTTCGAGGAAGGCAACGCCGCCTACGGCAAGGGCGACTACCAGCGGGCCGCTAAAATCCTGACGCCTTGGGCGCAGCAGGGAAATGTTTCCGCACAGATCATGCTCGGCACCCTTTTCATGGACGGGAAAGGCGTGGAACAGGACTTCGACCAGGCACGCAAATGGTTCAGCCTGGCAGCGCAGCAGGGCAATGTGAACGCGCAATATAACATGGGGATCATGTGTTATAACGGCGACGGGGGCGAACAGGATGACGTGGAAGCGTATATGTGGTTCGCCGTCGCCGCAAAAAACGGCAGCAAATCAGCCGCGCGTCAGCTGAAGCCGCTATCCCGCAAGATGCCTGTCGATGCCTTTAAGGAAGCGCAGCGCAAGGCGGCCGAATGGAAGCCCGGTGTGCCCGCCGAAACGGAAGCGGATGCTGCGGAATAATCCGCAGGCCGCATTATCAGGAAATACGTCCGGACTTTCTAGCCGTAGCGCGACGGCGTTTGTGCGCGCGGCGGCTGATTGACGGCGTTTGCGAGCCGTTCCTCGATGGAACGGCGATAGCCGAAATTTTCGCGGGGGCCAGTAGCGCCGCGCGCAGCCGCCTTTTCGAAATGGTTCATCAACGAAACGGTGCTCATGATTTCGGGGCTGACATCGCTCAGCACGGCTTCTTTGAATTCGGCATTCGTCAGGTGATCCAGATAGGCCGGCGCTTCATGCGCAACACCGATATGCAGGATGCTGCGGATATGATCGATGTCGAATTTTTTTGCGGACGCAGCATGCGGCAGCGGCTCGGATGCGGGTGACGTATAGCGGATGTGATAGTCCACCATCGACTGCCTGTCATAAGGGTCGAGGTTCTGGAGCGCCCACAGGAAATCCGCCGACATTTGTTTCGCGTCGTCGTCGAGACGTTCCTTGAATTTACGTTCGGCGTATTTTTCCAGCACTTCGGCCTGATAAACGTCCGGCGGCTTGCCGGTCGCTTGCTGCAGCTGGTTTGCGATCGATTTCAGATCGGCCGCATCGATCTGCGCGTTCTGGATACGGCGCACCATCAGGTTTACGAAGGCATGCGCATCCGCCTCCCGCACGCGCGCCAGCATCAATGCGGTTTCTGAATCGGGTTCGCCGGCCGCGCGCGTTTGCGGCGTCAGCTGCAGGACTTTATCCTGCCAGACATGGCGCATTTCATGAATGAGCGACAACGCAAGATCTGTCGCAGGCGCATAGGGATTAAGCGCGATATACTGCTGTCCTGTTTCGCGGTGCGTCACCAGCTGCGCGGCGGCGGGGCCGTTTTTCATGTTTTTGTCGAAAGTGACGCCGACGCCTTCCTGCGTCATCAGGTCGAGCAGGAATTTCGTTTCGGGATAATTGCTGATCATGGCGATCGCTTCGTCGAGTTTGCCGCGACGCGCACGCTTGGGCGTGATCGCCCATTTCGCTTCCTCGAACTTTTCCCGCAATTTGCCTTTGAAGATTCCCATGTCCTGAATTTTACTGTGTTTTCAATAATATGTCAAATATGTTTTCTAGAAACAGGTGCGCGAATAATACCCTCAAAACGCACAAAACCGTCTCCGGAGAGGCGGTTTTGCGGTGAAAAGACTATCTTGGGTCTTATTCGGCGTTACGTTCGAAGCGAACACGCTCGCGAACATACACTTTGGTGTCGGTTTCGCCCGGGCTGGGGCTGTTTGCGCCGTATTCGGTGTCGGAACGGGCATTTCGCTGGCGTTTTACCGTGGTCGTCGTTGTATCTGTAGTCATGACGCTGCCGGGGGGAAGGGTGGCATCCATCGGTGCTTCATAGGTCGTCAGGCCGTCGGTTTCGGTGGTGGTGCGCACGGTAACGCTTTCGCTGCCGGCAAAGGCCAGCGCCGGAACCATGACCAGTGCCGCCGCGAGCGTTTTCAGGGTGGTTTTCATGTGGATTCTCCTTCACGCGTTAACTTTTGAATGTCTTGCGGCTGGAAAGCGTCGCTTTTCCCGCCATCGGATCGTCCAACAGCGGGCTAAGTGATTCAGTTCCCTGGCTATTTAGCGGCGGGGGGTCTGGCCAAGGCGCGCCAGCAGATCGTCCAGCTGGTCGAGGCTCTTGTATTCGATCGTCAGGCGGCCGGCGGGACCCACGCTGTCGATCGTTACGTTCAGACCCAGCTTGTCGGATGTCAGGCGTTCCAGCGCCAGCACATCGACGTCTTTCTGGATGAAACGCTGCGCCTTTTTGCCGGGCTTCAGTTTGCCGTCGGCTGATTTCTGCACGAGCGCTTCGATCTGGCGGACGTTCAGGCCGCGACGCTGGATCAGGTCGGCAAGCTCTTCCGGATTTTTTGCGCCGATCAGGGCGCGGGCGTGGCCGGCGCTGAGCGAGCCGTTCTGGATCATGCTGCGCACGGATTGCGGCAGCTTCAGCAGGCGCATCGTGTTGGCGACATGGCTGCGGCTTTTGCCCAGCTGGGTTGCCAGCGCATCCTGCGTATGACCGAATTCGTCCATCAGGCGCTGATAGCCTTCGGCTTCTTCGACCGCCGACAGGTCTTCGCGCTGCAGGTTTTCGATGAGCGCGATTTCCAGCGCCTGCTTATCATTCAGCTCCTGAATAACAACGGGCACTTCATGGAGCTGCGCCTTTTGCGCGGCGCGCCAGCGGCGTTCGCCGGCGATAATTTCAAACATCGTGCCGGAGAGGGGGCGCACAAGGATCGGCTGCAAGACCCCATGCACGCCGATGCTGTCGGCCAGCTGATCGAGCGCAGCGTCATCAAAATAACGGCGCGGCTGGAATTTGCCGGGCGTCATTTTATCGACGGGCAGTTTACGCTGTGCGCCTGCGGGCGCGTTCGCCTGCTGTGCCTGCACCTGCTGGACGGTCGCGACAATTTCATCGGCGCGTTTCATTTTCGGCTGGAATGCTTCTTCCTCTTTGCGCGCGTCCTGAAAGAGGGCGTCGAGGCCGCGGCCAAGCCCGCGTTTTTTCTGTTCAACTGTCATGACGATAATAAACTCCGATAAAAATTAGCCGCCGAATTTTGTCTGCAATTGCGCTTCGCGCTTCAGCAGTTCCTTGGCGAGATGGATATACGCCTGCGAACCGGAGCAATGCATGTCATACACAATCGCGGGCAGGCCGAAAGACGGCGCTTCCGAAATGCGCACGTTGCGCGGGATCACGGTTTCAAAAACCTTGTCGCCGAAAAAGCTACGGACGTTGTCCGACACCTGGTTCGCAAGGTTGTTGCGCTTGTCGTACATCGTCAGCACGACGCCGGTCAGTTCAAGGTTCTGGTTGAATGCGTTCTTCACGCGCTCGATCGTTTTCACCAGATGGCTGAGGCCTTCCAGCGCATAGAATTCGCATTGCAGCGGCACCAGCACGCCGTTGGACGCCACCAGCGCATTCAGCGTCAGCAGGTTCAGGGACGGGGGGCAGTCGAACATCACGTAATCGAATTTATTGGTCGCCGCCTCCAACGCGTCCTTCAGGCGGTATTCGCGGCGCTGTGCATCCACCAATTCGATCTCGGCACCCGAGAGGTGAATGGAGGAAGATATTATGAAAAGGTTCGGCACCTTGGTTTCATGAATAGCTTCATCCACGCCGCAGTCGCCAAACAGTACTTCATAGGTGCCGTTCACACGGTCGGCACGATCTACGCCAAAACCGGTGGAGGCGTTGCCCTGCGGGTCCAGATCGACCACCAGCACGCGTTTTCCAACCGCTGCGAGAGCCGTTGCAAGGTTCACGGTGGTCGTTGTTTTGCCAACGCCGCCCTTTTGGTTCGAAATGCTGATAAACCGCGTCTGGGAGGCGCTGCCGCCGTCCGTAACAGGGGTGGAGTCTTCCATTTTGGGTAATGCCTGGGTCATAAGGTTTTGTACCTGAGGATTCGGGTGGGAGCAAGCGTGTTTCACGTGAAACAGGATTTAGGTATCAGAACACCGTAAACAGGCATGTTTCACGTGAAACAAAGACTATTTTTTAACTAAGTCTTTGATTCTTAGTATTTTTCCAGACATATCGCTTTCGCTCGGGAATACCTCCAGTGCAAAGTCCCATGTCTGGTGCGCCTTATCGATTTCTTCGCCATGCTGCAACCCCTTGGCCAGAACGGCATAGATGGGATGGTTCGGGGTACGCAACCGGTCCACATGGCCAAGCAAGTCCTGCAGGGGCGCAAGGGCACGGACGGTGACAACATCGATGTTCGGGATCACGCAATCTTCAATCCGCTTGTCGTGAACGGTCACGGGTGTGGAGGTTTCACGTGAAACTTCCCGCAGGAAGGTGGCCTTACGGATATCGGATTCCACCAGATGGACATCTTTGACGCCCAGCATAGCCAGGACAAGCCCGGGAAAACCCGCGCCAGAGCCAAGATCGGCCAAGGTTACCTCGATATCGGGGATATAGCGGAACATCTGCGCGCTATCAAAGAAATGGCGCTCCGCCGCGTCATCGATCGTGGTGGGTCCGACAAGGTTGATCGCCTTCTGCCATTTGCGGAGCAGGGCGTTATAGGTCTCCAGCTTGTCCAGTGTTTCACGTGAAACAAAGAATCCGTGACGCTCAAAGGTATTCTTAAAGATTTCAGGCAACTTTGCTCTCCGGCTTGCGCTTGATATAGCGGAGGAGGGCGACCAGCGCGGCTGGCGTCACTCCGGGGATACGTGCGGCGGCGCCCAGCGTATCCGGGCGGTGCTTGCCCAGTTTCAGGCGCATTTCATTCGACAGGCTGCCGACCGCCGTATAATCGAGATCATGGGGCAGCTCCAGCGCTTCATCGCGGCGGAAGGCCTTGATATCGGATTCCTGTCGCTGGATATATCCTGCATAGCGGGCATCAATTTCAACCTGCTCGACAATCGCCGGCGCGATATTGCCCAGCTGCGGCCAATGTGCCTTCAGCGCGTCGATAGAGATATCGGGGTAGCGCATCAGGTCATGAACGGAGCGGCGCGTGCCATCCTGATTGACCTTGAAACCCAAACGCTCCAGTTCGACCGGCAGTGCAGTCAGGCTGGTCACCAGTTCGCGCGCATCCGACAGTTGGCGATGTTTTTCTTCAAACATTCCAGCACGTTCAGAGCCAACACATCCTATGGAAATACCCGCCGGCGTCAGGCGCTGGTCGGCATTGTCGGCACGGAGCAACAGACGATACTCGGCGCGGGAGGTGAACATGCGGTAAGGTTCGGTCACGCCCTGCGTCACCAGATCGTCAATCATGACGCCGATATAACCGTCGGCGCGATCCAGCACGAATTCAGCACCATTACCCGCAGCTTTCAGCGCGGCATTGATACCGGCGATCAGCCCCTGTGCGCCTGCTTCTTCATAACCGGTCGTGCCGTTGATCTGGCCCGCCAGAAACAGTCCTGGCTGCGCGCGGGTTTCCAGCGTGCGGGTAAGGGCGCGGGGATCGACGTAATCGTATTCAATCGCGTAACCCGCCACCATGATTTTGACGTCTTCAAGGCCCGGGATCGTGCGGATCATCGCATCCTGAACGGCTTCTGGCAGCGAAGTCGAAATGCCGTTCGGATAAACGGTCGGATCATCAAGACCTTCCGGCTCGAGGAAAATCTGGTGACGTTCCTTATCCGCAAACCGGACGACCTTATCCTCGATCGACGGGCAGTAGCGGGGACCGGAAGATTTAATCTGGCCGGAATACATCGGCGCGTCATGCAGGTTGTCGCGAATGACTTTATGCGTGTTTTCGTTGGTGTAAGTGATAAAGCACGAGATTTGCGGCACGGTGACTTTATCGTTCATGAACGAAAACGGCGTGGGCGGATTGTCGCCGGGCTGTTCTTCCAGCATGTTCCATTTAATCGTACGGCCATCGAGGCGCGCGGGCGTGCCTGTTTTCAGGCGCCCCATCGGCAACTTCAGTTTTTCAAGCGACAGGGCGAGTCCGATCGACGGCTTCTCGCCGATACGCCCGGCTGCATGTTGTTCACGACCGCGATGCACGATGCCGCGCAAGAATGTGCCGGTTGTAATCACCAGCGCGCCGCAGGAAAACGTCGTTCCATCGGCAGATACGACGCCACTCACGCGACCCGAAGCATCTGTCAGAATTTCTTCCGCACCATCCCCATAGAGAGTCAGGTTCGGATAGTTCAGCAGGATCGCCTGCATGTTGTCGCGATACAGTTTGCGATCGGCCTGCGCACGGGGACCGCGAACGGCGGGGCCCTTGCTGGCGTTCAGGATACGAAACTGGATGCCCGCTTTGTCGATGACCTTGCCCATCACGCCGTCAAGCGCGTCGATTTCGCGCACAAGATGCCCCTTGCCAAGCCCACCTATGGCAGGGTTGCAGGACATGACGCCGACAGAATCGATCTTATGGGTCAGTAGCAGGGTTTTGGCGCCCATGCGTGCGGAAGCGGCTGCAGCTTCACAGCCCGCATGTCCTCCCCCCACCACAATGACGTCAAATTTCTTATCCATATCAGTAACTTACCTGACTATATTCCGGAAAATTAACTTTTTACCTGACAGGCCTGAGTTTTAGGCTATAATAGGCATTAAGGAAATTACCCTAATCGGGTGAAAAGGGCAAGCGGGTTATACCATGGTGCTGTTACGCGGCATAGACGACCTGACGACCTACAAGGGCATTGCGACCGAAGCTTTCGGTGCGCAGGCCTTGGCACAAGCGCAGCAAAAACTGGTTCTGGCCGACCCGGCCGCTGCCGAGGCGCTAACCACCTTCTATGCCGCTGCCGAAACCCTCCGCTCGTCCGAAAACGCCTTCAACAGCCGCGCGCGCAAAGGCGGGCCTGACCTGAAGGCAAACCTGCGCTCCGAAGGCCAGTTCAAGGCCATCAAAGGATTTAACGACGCGAAGCAAACCCTTCTGGGTGTCGATCAGGTGATTGGCCAGCAGATTGTCGAACTGGTCGAAAAATCCATTAGCGGCAAAGGTCGCAAGCTGACCCGTTCCTTCCAGAGCTGAACAACCCGGTTTATAGCGGCTTGACTCGCCGTATGGCGGCTTTTATACATAATTCTGTATAAGAGCAGGTGCGCATGGATAAAAAGCAGAAACAGGAACTCAACGAAGTCCTGAAAAAATATAACCGCACAAGCGGCGACGTCGCCAAGGGCTATGCGCGCAGCCTTGGCAAAGGCGCGGTGTTCGGCGTGGCGCTGGATGTTATTTTCACGGGCGGCTTCGGCACATTGGCCGCCATCACCGCCGCCAGCTTCCCCGCTTTAAAGGCGATGGGCCGATCGACACTCTCCGGCATCCTGCAGGCGGACAAACGCATGCAGAAAATCAAGGCCAGCACCGATATCCGCGTCATCCTGTTCAAGCAGCAAATTGATCTTGCAGCGGCGTTTAACAATGCCGTCGCGCCGCGCCCGATCGACCCGGTACATGTGGCGGAGAAAAAATTCTTCGACGTCGCCGACCTTGTCGAAGAAGAGGTGCGCAAACTACGCCCCGCCTTCAAAGTTGCATCCGGCGCAGAATACAAAATTATCGTTCACGCCCCCGGCAACAGCAAAAACACCCTCGACCAGCTGATGACGCTCGACGAAGCGCGCGATACGCTGAAAAAGAAAATTGAAAGAGAAGCCGCGCAGCTTAAGGAAGAACAGGCGCAAAAGCTTGCCCGGAAACAAACGCCGGCGAACGATGCCAACCCCGCACCGGCAAAAAAACGCCCGGGCTTCAACATCTAAATAAAAAAAGCCGCGCTTGTGACAGCGCGGCTTTTTAAATCACGAAATACGTCACATGCCGAAGCGCAGCAGCTTCTGCAGTTTCGGCTGCGGCTTGTTCTCGTTCGTCACTTTACGCTCCTGCCTGGCGGCTTCGAAGCTTTCACCAAGCTTTTTGCCATTCAGTGCCGTGCCTGCCACATCAATCATGATGTTCCGCTGCACATCCGGTTTCGCCTGCGCAGCCGGCTTGCTGCCGCCCGCCATCCATTCCAGCGTCGACCCAATTGCCTTTGTCGTTGCGCCCGCCAGCAGGCCGACAGCAATGCTGGCGACTGCAATCACAGGCGCTGCGAACGCGCCCAGTACGAATCCGCCAAACGCGCCAGCCGCCGCGAGCGGTGCGGCGGCGCCAAGACCGAGTCCGGCAAGCGCAGCTGAACCCGTTGACCACGCCGCGAGCGCCGCGCCGCCGAAGGGCGCAAGTGCCGCAGTGATGAACCCAAGACCGATCACGGTTTTGGTGACGCGCGAGGCGGCGGTATCAGATTTTTTTCTCATGAAAAAACTCCGGTTGAATGTGTGTGCGCTCATCGTGAATGAAAAGAGGGATGCTGTCGAGTGGCATCCCTTAGGGGTATAATATGTAATCAGTGCTTATGCGCTGCTATTTTGTCCAACAGCTGTCCGCGCACCGCTTCACCGACAAAGGCTTCCTCGACCGCATTGCGGGATAGTTGCAGCAGCTCTGTTTCCGTGAATCCGAAATGGTCATGTGCGATTTTGTATTCGCGACCGATGCTGGTGTTAAAAAAGCTGGGGTCGTCCGATCCCAGCACGACTTTCAGCCCGTAATCAAAAAACCGGCGCAGCGGGTGGGATTTGTAGTCGGGATAGACCTTGAGGGCGATATTGCTGGAAACGCAGACTTCCGGCACCGCAAGTATGCTTTTCTGCTCCTCCATCAGTTTTACGTCTTCAATCGCGCGCACCATATGGCCAAAACGCCGCACCTGCAAAATGTCCCGCGCCTGCCGCACCGTTTCCGGCCCCGACGCTTCGCCTGCATGCGCCGTACGGCCCGCCAAGCCGGAAGCCATGAAAGCGGGGCGGAAATCGGCGATCGTATGCGCATTTTCGTCGCCCGCCATTCCGAAACCGGTCACCAGCGGATGATGATAGCCGCGCGTGACATCGGCGACCTTCAATGCAGCTTCCGGACCGTAATGCCGCACACAGGTGGAAATAAGGCGCATTTCGATACCGGATTCTTTTTTCGCCTTTTCGTAGCCGTCGGCGATGGCACCGATCATTTCTTTGTAATCCAGCCCCACCATCGCGCCATGATCGGCCGAAATAAAGAATTCGACATAGACGCAGCCTTCCTGCGCGGCGCGATGCAGATAATCGTATGTGATGTCCGAATAATCTTCGCGGCGCTTCATAACGGATGTCGCGTCGTCATAGGCCTTCAAAAAGGCGATCAGGTTATGCCGCGCGTCGCCGTCCGAACTCCAGCGGAAATGCTCGCCGGAACTGTCCATCAGCTGCGGTGACGGGATGACGTTATTCCGGCTCGCGATCTTTTTTGCCATCTCGGGCGTGATCGTACCCTCCAGATGAACATGCAGGTCCACCTTGGGCAGCTTGCGAAAGCTGTCGCCGAAAAGCATTTATGCCGCTTCCAGAATAGTCGCGATACCCTGGCCGCCGCCGATGCACATGGTGGCGAGCGCAAACTGTTTCTTCTCGCGCTGGAGCAGCGCAGCCGCCTTACCCGTCACGCGCGCGCCCGAAGCGCCCAGCGGATGGCCGAGAGCGATGGCGCCGCCGTCAAGGTTGACCTTGCTGTAATCCGCGCCGAGCTCGTTCAGCACCGACATCGCCTGCACGGCGAAGGCCTCGTTCAGCTCGATGATATCAATGTCCTTGATCGTGATGCCCGCCCGCGCCATCGCCTTTTTGGATGCCTCGACAGGGCCGATACCCATGATTTCGGGCGCACAGCCCGATACGCCCGTGCTGCGGATTTTAGCAAGGATCGGCAGGCCGCGTTCTTTGGCGAACTGTTCCGATGTCACCAGCGTTGCCGACGCGCCATCCGTCAGCGGCGACGAAGTGCCCGCCGTGACGGAGCCCGATGCGTCAAATGCGGGACGCAGACCTGCAAGACCTTCGAGCGTCGTTTCAGGACGGATGCAGCCGTCGGCAGAAACCGTTTTGCCATCTGCCGTCGTGATCTGCGTGATTTCGTCTTTCGTGCGGCCGGCCTCGCGCGCCAGCACCGCTTTCTGGTGAGATGCCAGCGCGTATTTTTCCTGATCGGCGCGCGGGATGGAATATTTGCGCGCAAGATTTTCGGCGGTTTCGCCCATGCCGATATAGGCCTGCGGGAACGTCTTCACCAGCGCAGGGTTCGGCAGCGGGTTGAAGCCCCCCATCGGAATGCGTGACATGGATTCGACACCAGCGCAGATAAACGCCTGTCCCGCACCGCTGGAAATCGCGCCCACTGCCTGATGGATCGCCTGCATCGACGATCCGCAGAACCGGTTAACAGTAACGCCGCCCATCGACAGCGGCAGGTTCGCGATGTTCACGATCAGGCGTGCGACGTTGAAGCCTTGTTCACCTTCCGGGAAGGCGCAGCCGAGGATCAGGTCTTCCAGATCGGCAACCGGCACATTCGTACGCTTCACCAGTTCGGTGATGACGGCGGCGGCAAGGTCATCGGGGCGCACACCGGCCAGATCTCCCTTGGCGGCGAAGTGGAACGGCGACCGGACGTAACCCGCGATGACGGCTTGGGCGGACATGATGAAAACCCCCTGAAAACAATTGTTTTATTAATATGGTGGAGTGGTAAAACAATATCAAGAATGATAAAATTTCGTTATTCCATAGTACTTTGAAGGTTATGCGATGTCCCAAGCCGAGACCGACGATAAAATCCCCCATCATCTCTATAAAGTGACGCTGCAATTCGCGCGGCATCTGGATGGCGAGAAGGCGCAACAGCTGGGCGACGCGCTGGAGGAGATGGTTTCCGCCGTGTCTCTCCATAATCGTGAAGCGACCGATGGCGATGACTGGACGATCTCGATCACCAATTACGGCGCGCCCGATCTTGATGCGATTTTCCAGCGGCTCGAAGAAACCGAAGCGGGCATTATCACCCGCGACAACATCACGGCCGAACGCCTGCCCGAAAAAGACTGGCTGCGCCATGTGCACGATAATTTCCCGCCCGTAAATATCGGCCGTTTTTTCGTCCACGGCTCTTACTATAAAGGCGAGATTCCAGCCGGCCAGACGCCGCTGCAAATCGACGCCGCTACCGCATTTGGATCGGGTGAACATGAAACCACGCGGTCCTGCATGGTCGCATTTGAGCAAATCGCGAGGGAGCATAAAGTCGGAAACGCGCTCGATATGGGCTGCGGCTCCGGGATTCTCGCTATTGCTATCCAGAAAATCTGGCCTGGCGCCCGGCTAACCGCCATCGATATTGATCCTGAATCGGTGATCGTCAGCCACCGACATGCCGATATGAACGGCGTCACGCTGCAGACTGCGGCAGGTGACGGCTACAAAACCCCGCTTTCTATCCAGAATGCGCCATATGACCTAGTGGGGGCGAATATTCTCGCAGGCCCGCTGATCGCTATGGCGGGGGATTTATATAATGCGCTGAAACCGGGCGGCTACGCCGTTCTGTCCGGCCTGTTAAAGCGCCAGCAGCAGGAAGTCACCGCCGCTCACCTGAATGCCGGGCTGACGCTGAAAGGCGTTATTCCCGATGGCGACTGGGCTGCCCTGATTTTCCGGCGGGATTAAGTGACTTTTACTTTTATCCGCCGCCCCTATATAATAAAGGGAGCGACATTCCGGGGGATACCATGCGCTTTTTCGTCATTCTTGCCTGCGTTTTCATGCTGACCGCCACGCCTTCCTTTGCGCAGGCGCCCGAAGCTTTCGACATGGAAGGCCGCGGCGAACAGCTGCCGTCGACCGACGAATACAACAACCTGCCGCCCGGGCTGCTGCTATCACAAGAACAAGCGCAGGAAGCGGCCAAGGAAACCGGCGGCGAGACAATCGGCCTTGGCGAAGTCACGCGCAAGGTCAACTACGACAAGATCATGGAGATGTATAAGGAAGGCAAGTTCGACGAAGTCGCCAAAAACCTGAAGCCTCTTTCCGAAGGCGGCCACCACGGCGCCGAAGAAATGATGGGCATCATGTACCGGTTGGGGCAGGGCGTAAAGGTCGACCAGTTAAAGGCGTTCGACCTGCTCAGCAAAGCGGCGGAAGCAAACCGCCCGCTCGCGCAGCACCACCTGGGCACCATGTATTATACGGGCGAAGGCGTTCCGGCAGCCGATGCGGTAACGGCGCTGATGTGGCTGCATATCGCGATCGTCCACTATCCCGAGGGCGCGGAAAAAGAAAGCGCGATCAAATCGCGCGACAATATCTACACGCAACTGACCCGCCGTGAAAAAGACCGCGCGCTTGAAATGGCGCGCGCCTGGCTCACGAAAAAAGGCGAGGGCCACCTGATGGATCTTCAGTAGCCCCCGCCCTTAATCTCGTGACGTTTCTTTTTTTGCTTATGCGGATTTCTTGAGCCCGATACCTTTGGAGCCAAGATAAGTTTTCGCGTAGTCATACGCATTGCCGGTCTGCTCCCAGCCGTAATTCGCGCCGTCGCCGGTAACAGTCGCCCATGCCGCGCCGACCGTCTGGAATGCGGTCTTGAGTGCGGAGGGTTTCTCGGTGCTGAAAAATTCGTTGTTGTTCGCTGCTTTTTCCTGATCGGCCATTGTCTTCACCCTCTGTGTTTATGCCTCGTTAAACCTAAGGCAGACTACAGAGATTCTTAAATTATGTCAAATATTATATGGGGTCAGCGCCGCGCGACTGGCGGGGTCAAAAGGCGGCTAATATCTTGTTTTATATGGCGCAAATGGACACGGTTAAATTCGTCTTCCAGCCCGTCGTACCAGCCGCTGGTAAAGGGGCAGTCGAGTAAATAGTTTTGTCCGTTCGGCAGCATGCCGATGCCTTCGATCATGCCCTGGCGCAGCGGCGATATGCCGACGCGGTTGCCCGCATCCTGCTGGATCAGCGCCATGTCGAACATTTCCAGCGCGAAATGGTCGCAGCCATTGATACGCTCGCGCTCTGCGAACCACTGGTTGAACGCGGCCTTCAATGCCTCGCCGTCGAATTGCTTCTTCGGGTTTGATTCAATCGCACGTTCGAACACGACGGAAATATCTCCATTCGCGCCCGACAATAAATGCCGCCACAGGAACGACGCGCCACCGCTGCGCAGTTCCCACGCGATCAGATGCGTAACGGCCTCGATATCGGCCTCTTCAAAACGGCAGAGCCTTAAAAAGTCTTCGGGTCGCAGCGCGACATCAGGCCCGCGGCCGCCGTGGTGATGCCACGCGCGGCGCAGCGCACCGATAAACGAAACCAGATACCGGCTAACGCCTTTTTCCGATTTTTGCAGCAGGTCCGGCTGATAACCGAGGTCGAAATGGTTTTGCGCAGGATAGAAGAAACTCGCATGCGGTTCCAGCAGCGGGTCGAGCCCGACAGAAACCTGATGCAGCATGGCTGACCTGACCAGCATACGACCGATCGGGCTTTGTTCAAGGATGCGGATAAGGTTGCGGATATAGCCGACGAAGGCACGCTCGCGTTCTTCCACCGGCGCCAGGTAAGGCTCGCTGTCGGCGATCGCAAAGAGGCGAACGCGGATACGCTTGTCGCCGAAGCCCCCCAGCATCAATATCCCCCGTTATGCCGCCTAAAAACGATGGCGGCGGAAAGAAAATCCTAGTGACCGCGCTCTGGCTGCGTGGTGCGCTTGCTGCGGCCGGGCCATTTGTTGAAATCGACGACTTCAGCGGACAGCTTGACCGATTCCTGGACCATCTGCAGTTCTTTCTCCTGAAAGGAGCGTTCAAACTTGATGAACCAGAGGAAATTTGCATTCGAGCGATCCTCGACCGTGGAATAGCACATATCGGTCGGCTGGCGCTGCGACTTCATGGACAGGTAGTTGCGGCCGTTCGGCATCTCGCCCAAGCGCGCGAACAATTCCATGCTGACTTTCGGGCGCTTCATGCCCGCCTTCATATAGCCGTGCTCGTCCAGCAGCATCTGGTGAATGATGCGCTTGTCGTGCAGTTTCGTGCGGCTGTCTTCAAAAAACTTGTCGTATGCGGCGCGGCTCGCCTCGCCGTTGTTCAGCGTGCGGAAATCCGACTGCGCCTTCAGTTCGAAAATGCGGCTGACATCGGCGAGCGGGGTCGCGGTCAGGAAATCCCACGCTTCGGTTTCACCGGCCAGACGCAATTCCCATGCAACTTTCACGGAAACCATCAGCACATCAGCCTGTTGCGCGCGGTTGACCAAAATCGCCTCGTCGGGCTCAAAGCTCAACGGATTGACCAGCGCGCCGTTTTTATGCTGGCCGGCGCGGCGCAGTTCGCGCGTCAGCAGGTTCAGCAGATCGCCCTTCATGCGATAGGGATTGAGGGTGATAATGCGGTCGTCCCCGCGCACGTAAAACTGCGACGCTGGCGATTGCGTATCATATATAATGGTCAGCGTTTCCGGCCTGGCATCCGCAATCAGGCTTTCGCCGGTGCGGCTTTGCAGCAGGATGCTTTTCAATTCTTCGACGGGAACGACATCGGCCTGCCAGCCGTTCTTGTCACAGACGCGGTTCTGGTCTAAACGCCAGTCCAGCGCGGCGCGGTTGCTGAGATGGGTTTCTTTCGTGCGCAGGCGTTTCGCGGTATCGCGGAAGCCACGCTTTTCGGGTTTGCTTGTCTGGAACGTATCGTCCGTGCCCGCATCTTTGCCCATGCTCTCTACCCTTTATATTCTTGTCACACACACCGCTCTCAAGAAATCAGGCTCCCCAGCCCTTTTTCCGCTCAAGCAAACAGCGAAACTTCCCTTACATTCATCATGGGGGGTAGATGGTTAACATCTCCTTTTACGAAGTAGAAATAGCAGCAATATTAGTTGATTACGGAAATAAAACCGACATTTTTGGGATAAAAGAACCACAGAATAAGAATAATCTTGCTGTAAATCGGCAAAATTTATTGATTTTCGTCAGTCATTCTCGGAATTGATTCGATTATCCCTAATCGGGACAAGCACTTAAGCTGCGCCAGCA
>JADYYV010000314.1 GCA_020853455.1 Alphaproteobacteria bacterium
GGGGCAGTTTGGCCAGCGCAACAGCCATGGGCGGCGCCTCGCCCCGCTCAAGGCAAAAGATGAGCTTTCGGCTGGGAGCCCATGATTCGAAAAGGACTTCCAGATCGCCAAGGTCGCTGACCTGCATAATATCCAGCCGTTCGCACTGCTCCGCCGCGTCGTTTGCGGTCGCCTGCAGCCGGTCGCGGTTGATGCGTGAAACAACCGTGCGTTCGCAGAGGATCGGGAAGAATTGCGAAGCCCCCAGCTCCGCCGACTTTTCGACCATGAAATCAAAGGCTTCTTTTTTGATCGGTGATGCGAGCATCCAGATGTCTTCAGAGGATGTTTGTTCACCTATTTTCTCAAATAGCGTGATGATCGCTTTCTTTTTGCTGAGTTCTGAAAGGCTGGCGAGCCATTCGCCGTTGCGGCCGTTGAACACGCGCAGCTGCGTGCCCTCCTCCGCCCTCATCACGTTTCTGAGGTAATGATGCTGCCCCTCTGATAACTCGATCGTTTCTCCGCCGCTCAAATTCTCGGCGGGGACGTAAAGGCGGCTAAGTGTTTTGTACGAGAAGGTCATAAAATCACATTTCATTTATCCAATAAGTTTCTATCTCGTTTTTGCTTCATTATTTTATAATGTAACTTATTATATTCATCGACTAACCAATTAGTAGCTCTGTCTTTTGTAGCATCAGATAGGTGTCGCCCTAAGCCCCAAATTCCAAAAAAAATACCCGCAAAGCCAAGAGGGATAATAATCAGAAAAAACTTCATCATGAGATTGGTGCCAGTGCTGGCTGATACCTGATAGCCGACGTTGAATACGAAGATGATTAGTGAAATGACGCATCCGCCACCCCCAATCATTTGCAGAAAAAAACTAATAATATTGCGAAGCTGCATTCCCGCTCCCTGATTTAAAAAAGACTAGCATTGATATACACTTCAATTCAAATGGCGACCGACATTAAAAACAGCGCCGCGATTTTCAGCATTTTGCCGAAACGCGCCCATCCCTATGCCAAGCTGATGCGGCTCGACAGGCCGATCGGCACCTGGCTGCTGCTGCTGCCGGGGTGGTGGAGCATCGTGCTGGCCGCAGGCGGCTTCGCCCATATGACGAAACATCATTACTTTATTATGGCGATGTTCGCGGCGGGCGCGATTCTGATGCGCGGTGCTGGTTGCGTCGTCAACGACATCTGGGACCGCGATCTGGACGCGAAGGTCGAGCGCACGAAATCCCGCCCCCTGCCCTCGAAACAGGTCAAAGTACGCCATGCGGCGATTTTCCTGATTATCCTGCTGCTGGTCAGCCTCGGCATCCTGCTGACCTTCAACCGCCTGACCATCCTGCTGGGCTTCCTGTCGCTGCTGCTGGTGGGGATTTATCCTCTGATGAAGCGCGTGACGTGGTGGCCGCAGGCCTTCCTCGGCTTCACCTTCAACTGGGGCGCGCTGATGGGCTGGGCGGCGGTGACGGGCAGCCTTGGCATGGCGGGCGGCGCGCTGCATTCCCCGCCGCTCTGGATCTATCTGGGTGGCATCCTGTGGACGCTCGCCTATGACACCATCTACGCGCATCAGGACAAGGAAGACGACGCGATCATCGGCATAAAATCGACCGCGCGGCTGTTCGGCAGCCGCAGCAAGATTTTCGTCGGCATCTTCTTCGCCCTCGCGCTTGTGTGTTTTGGCGTCGGCAAATTCTTCGCCGCCGAAAGCCACCTCACCCAATGGCTCATCATCCTCCCCGTCGCGCATGCCGTGTGGCAGTTGCACAGCTGGAACATGAACAAACCCGACAGCAGCCTCGCCAAGTTCCGGTCGAACAGGGATTTCGGGTTGCTGATGCTTATTCTGTTTGGGTTTTAATCCTGCGCGAAGCGCATTTCCCCACGAATGGACACGAATAAACGCGAATGAGAACTTCGTGTTTATTCGTGTCCATTCGTGGGCGTGATATGCCTGCGGCGCTAGGCAAGATCATCCAGCACCGGCGGATGGTAATTCGGCCCCTTCAGCACCTTGCCGTCTTCGCGGCGGATGGGTTTGCCGTTGTCGTCCAGTTTCGACATGTTGCTGTCGTGGACGCGGTCGAAAACTTTATCAATGGGCAGGCCGAAGGTGCAGGAGGTGCCGCTGAGGACGTATTGCACGTCGGCGATTTCCTTCATCATGTCGAGTTTCGTTTTCTTCGACACTTCCCCGCCCGCTTTCAACTCCGCAATCGCGCGGTCGAGTTCGGCGAAGAGTTCTTTTACTTCCTCGCCGATCAGCGTCTTGCGCAGTTCCAGCAGTTCGACCGAAAACGGGCGGTCGTTGGCGACTTCGGTCGCGGCGTGGAAGGCGTGGACTTTTTGTTCGTAGGGGTTCATGGGCGGAACTCTACCCCGAAACGTCATCCCCGCGAAAGCGGGGATCTTGGAGAATGTTTGCGCACGAGGCCGACGGGATCCCCGCTTTCGCGGGGATGACGTTTGTCATTTTATGTCAAATACTTGACGGGAATCACAAACGCGCGGTACATTGCTGCCGTGCAGCATATTCAGGAGAACCGCCCACGATGCTCAACATCGCAAAACTGCTTCCCAACGAGCAGAAATTTTACACCTACCTGCAACAGCTGTCTTCCGAGGCGCATCCCGCTTCGCTGCATTTAAAAACATTCGTCGAGAGTAACGACCCTGCCGCTCGGAAAGAAGCCGGTGCCGCGATCACGTCGTGCAAGGCGCAGGCGAAAACGATTTCGTCGGAAGTGACCAAGCAGCTTTGCACCAGCGTCGTCACCCCCTTCGACCGCGAAGACATCCAGTCGATCTGCGGATACCTTTACCGCATCACCAAGACGATCGAGAAAACGCGCGAACATATGGACATGTACAAGTTCAAGGACGCGGTGGAGCTGAAACGGCAGGTCGAAGTGATTTTGCTGGAGGCCGATGGCATGCAGATCATGATCGACGCGCTGATCAAGGGCGGCAAGGCGCAGCAGATCATCGAGAAAGCCAAGCTGCTGGACGAGCTGGAAAACCGCGGCGACGAAATTCTCAGCGACCTGCTGACCATCCTGATCGACACCGCGCCGGACGCGAAACAGCTGGTGCTGCGCAAGGATATCTATGACCTGCTGGAACGCGTGATCGACGGTTACCGCGACGCCGCCGGCATCGCGCTGCAAATCGCCCTAAAATATAATTAAAGGTTTCGATGGATCCGGCACTCCTGCTCCTCATCGTCGCGGTCGTCCTGACCATCGGCTTTGACTTCATCAACGGGTTTCACGACGCGGCGAATGCGATTGCCACGGTCGTATCGACCCGCGTGATGCGCCCCGCCCATGCCGTGCTGTACGGCGCGGCGCTAAACTTCATCGGCGCGCTGATGGGCACCGAAGTCGCCGCTACCATCGGCAAGGGACTGGTGAATGCCGCCAATATCACGATCCAGACCGTGATTTGCACCGTGACCGCCGCCATCGTGTGGAATTTGATCACGTGGTACAAGGGGCTGCCCACATCGTCGTCGCACGCGCTGATCGGATCGCTGCTGGGCGCGACGTTTTTCTCCGCCGGTAACGAAAGCATCATCTGGCCGAAGGTGATGGAAAAGGTCGTGGGGCCAATGGTGACATCCCCCATTCTCGGCGTGACGCTCGGCTTCGTCATCATGCTGGGGCTGACATGGGCGGTGCATAAAATCGCGCTGGGGCGCATCAACAAAGTATTCAGCAAGCTGCAGATTTTATCCGCCGGTTTCATGGCGCTGAACCACGGGCATAACGACGCGCAAAAATCGATGGGGATTATCGCGCTCGCCCTGATGCTCACCTATCCGGCCGATGATTTCCATGTGCCGACATGGGTGGTGCTGTCCTGCGCGATTGCGATGGGTATCGGCACGATGACGGGCGGCTGGCGCATTATCCGCACGCTCGGCACCAAAATGATCAAGCTGCAGCCCATTCACGGTTTCGCGGCGGAAGCCACCGCGTCCATCATCATCTTCGGCGCGTCGCATTTTGGTATTCCGGTATCAACCACGCAAGTCATCTCCACTTCCATCATGGGTGTCGGCGCGACCAAGCGCCTGTCTGCCGTGCGCTGGGGGATTGTGGGGAATATTGTGTGGGCATGGGTGCTGACGATTCCCCTCACCTTCTGCTTTGCGGGGGCGTTGATGTGGGTTTACCGGCACGCGTTTTAAACCCCAAACGTCATCCCCGCGAAAGCGGGGATCCCGGCGGCCTTGTGCGCCCTGCCAATCCCTGAGATCCCCGCTTTCGCGGGGATGACGGAAAGAAGGGTGCGGGGATGACAGGAATAGAAAAAACCCGCTCCATCGCTGGAGCGGGTTTTTTATTGGCGAAGCGGCAGGTTACTTGCCGACCGCTTCTTTCAGTTCCTTGGCCGCGCGGAAGGCGATTTTCTTTTTCGCGGGGATCTTGATGGTTTCGCCGGTCGCGGGGTTGCGGCCCATGCGTGCGGCGCGCTTGCGCACCTGCAGGATGCCAAGGCCGGCCAGACGGACGCGGTTGCCCTTTTTCAGGTTCTTGACAAGATGACCCACGATTTCTTCCATGATCGCGTTCATTTGTTTTTTGGACAGTTCCTGGCTTTCCGCGATTTCGGCCGCGATGTTTTTCAGGGTGACGGTGGGCTGGGTGACTTTTGCCATGTGATGAATCCCGCTTCAAATGATTGCACAACCGGCGTGAAACGTGGCTTCCGCAGAATCACATTTCGTTGCCGCGACTATCGATTCATGACAGATTCAGCCGTATGCGCCAACCGAAAAAACGCTTTTACAATAATCGAAAACGCAAATCAGTTCGCGGTGGAAACCTTCATTTCCTCCAGCTCCAGCCAGCGCAGTTCGGATGATTCAAGGTCGCCGCGCGCCTGTGCAAGGCGCTTCGATGCGGTATCGAACGCGCCGCGGTCGCGGGAATACAGCTCCGCATCGTCCAGCACGCGCTCCAGGCTTTCGATTTCTTTCTGCAGCCCTTCGATCTTGGCGGGCAGGTTGTCGAGCTCGTATTGCAGTTTATACGTCAGCTTTTTATAGACCTTCGGCGCGTCATTTGCCTGTTCGGGGGCGGGCGTATTGTTCTGCGGCCTGGGCTTCTTCGCCTCGCGGAAGGACAGGAAATCATCCTCGTCGTCTTCATCGTCGCGGCGGCGCTTGCGCGCCTCGATATAATCGGTATAGCCCCCGATATAGCCATGCACGCGCCCGTCGCCCTCGAACGCCAAAATCTTGCTGACCGTCTGGTCGAGGAAATCGCGGTCGTGGGACACGACGATCAACGTGCCGGTATAGGCCGCCAGAATTTCCTCCAGCATGTCGAGCGTATCCATATCGAGGTCGTTGGTCGGCTCGTCGAGGATCAGCAGGCCTTTCGGGTTCGCCAGCACCTTCGCCAGCAGCAAGCGGTTTTTCTGCCCGCCCGATAATGTGCCGACGCGCTGTTCCACCATCGCGGCATCGAACAGGAAATCGCGCAGGTAGCCGATGACATGGCGCGTCTTGTCCATGACCTTCAGGTATTCTCCGCCCTGCGGGCACAGCACGTGTTTGACGGTGTCTTCGGGCTTCAGGTCGCGGCGTTTCTGGTCAAAATAGGAAAACTCCATCCCGCGCGCCAGCTTCACCTTGCCCATATCGGGCTTGATCTCGCCGATCAGCATGCGCAGGAAGGTCGTCTTGCCCGAACCGTTCTTGCCAAGGATGCCGATGCGGTCGCCCTTCTGGAAGCGCATGGAGAATTTGTTGAGGACGACTTTTTCGCGCCCCTTGTCGTCGATGAATTTATTGTCAGATTTCACGAATTCGGCGACGAGTTTTGATCCGACGGAATCAATCTCCATCTCGCCGACTTCCAGCCGGCGCATCATCTGGCGATACGAACTTTTGTCGCGTTTCAGCTTGGCGCGTTCTTCGTGCATCATCGACAGGCGGCGCTGGTTGCGCTTTTGCCGCGCCTTCACGCCGCGGCTGCCCCATTCGACTTCGATGTCCAGAAGCTTCTGGCGGTTCTGCAGCTCGCGTTCTTCCTGTTCCAGCAGCATGGTCGACCATTCGTCGAAATGCGCGAACCCCTTGGGCGCGACGCGCATCTTGCCGCGGTCGAGCCAGAAGATTTTGTTCGAGATATTGGCGAGGAAGGCTTTATCGTGGGAAACGCACAGCAGCGCGCCGGCATAGCGCTGCAAAAACTGCTCCAGCCATTCGATGATTTCCAAATCCAGATGGTTGGTCGGCTCGTCGAGCAGCAGGATGTCGGGTTCCTCCACCAGCGCGCGGGCGAGGGCTGCGCGGCGCAGCTGGCCGCCCGACAGCATATCCATGCGGTCGTCCGGTTTCAGGTCGAGCGGCTGGATGACCATATCGACCTTGTAACGGTTTTCTTCCTCGACCCCGTCCTTCATCAACTGTTCGAACACGAAATCGTAAACGGTCTGGCCGGGGATGGGCAGCACGTCCTGCTGCATATAGCCGATGGTCGTGCCCTGCAGCACCCAGCGCTTGCCGGTATCAAGGTCGCGGTCGCCGGTGATGAGGTTCATGAGCGTCGATTTGCCCGAGCCGTTCTTGCCCACCAGCGAGATTTTGTCGCCCTGATGGATGTTGAACGAGAATTCGTCAAAAATGACTTTCTCGCCGAAGGAGATACTGCCTTCCTGAACGCTGAGGATGAGGGTGGATGCCATGATTTTCTTTGTGAATCGCCGTTTGTTTTCGCATAACATGGCATTTTCGGCGTAACTTGTCACGCATAAGCCTGTAACTATATTATAATCGGTATCGAAGGAAGCCTTGATGGACCTGAAACCGACCACCCCGACCAAGCCGCCGCTTGTTCCCCGCAACCTTGCCACCTGGGACCGTGTCCTGCGTGTGGTGATCGCGCTGGGGATGCTGGGCTATTGGGCGGCAGGCGGTTTTCAGGGTTTCCTGTGGCCCATCCTTGCCGGCGCGCTGCTGGCGAATGCCGCAATGGGCAGTTGCGGCGCCTATGCGTTGTTTGGTATCTCCACTTGTCCCGTCACTACACCCCCTCCCCCTGAAAAAGGTAACCTGCCATGATGATGAAATCCGCTTTCCTTGCCCTGCTGCTCGTGCTGTCGCTGCCCGCGATGGCGGAAGACAAAGCCGCCGCGCCGAAAACCGACGTCGCCGCCAGCAAAATTGACGTCGTCGCCGCAACCGCAGACCGCGTGCTGGGCAACCCCGACGCGCCCGTCACCATTTACGAATATGCGTCGATGACCTGTTCGCATTGCGCCGCGTTCCACAAATTCGGCCTGCCGACGATCAAGAAAGAACTGATCGAAACCGGCAAGGCCAAGCTGATTTTCCGCGATTTCCCGCTGGATAATTTCGCGGTGAAGGCCGCCGCGATGGCGCGCTGCGCGCCTGCCGATAAATTCTATCCCCTCGTCTCGATGATCTTCGCCGAACAGGAACGCTGGGCGCGCGCATCCGCCCCCGACGAAGCGGTGCAGAAAATCGGCGCGCTGGCCGGCATGGACCCCGAATACATCAAGGCCTGCATGGCCGACGAAGACCTGAAAAAAGCCATGATGGCATCGATGCAGGACGCGCAGAAAACCTATGCCATCGACGCCACCCCGACCTTTATCTTTAAAAAGGGCGACGAGCGCATGATGGAATACCCCGATTTCACCGATGCGATGAAAAAGGCCGAGGAAGCCGCCAAGGCCTCCGGCGAGAAAACCGGCCACGAAGACCACGGGCACAATTAAGCCGCGCACCCCCTCCCCCTCTGGGGGAGGGTTGGGGAGAGGGAGGACTTAACTCGCGCCTCCTGAAGCTATACTTCATCTGTTACTCTGCGACGATGCCCTCTCCCTACCCCTCTCCCAGAGGGAGAGGGGATTATTCATGTAATGACAAGGGCAAAGGCGGCGACTATATTCGGCAGCAACAGCCCCTTAGAATCGCCCCATGCCCCTTAAAAACGCGCTTGCCACTTTCTCCTATTCCCGCCTCTGGACCGAGGTGTGGAAATATGCGCAGGGCATCCGGTCGCATATCCTGTTCTATCACCTGCTGTTCCTGTTCGCGATGTCGTTCGACCTTGCCATTCCGTGGCTGTTCGGCCAGCTGATCAACACGCTGCAAAAGGCCGACGCCAACCTGTTCAACGACTGCCTGCGCCTGCTGTGCATGATTATCGGCTGCCATTTCATGATGTGGGTGTTCCACGGCCCCGGCCGCGTGATCGAACGCCGTTGCGGCCAGCTGGTCTATATCCAGTATATCGAAGCCATGTTCCGCCGCCTGACCGAACTGCCGCTCAGCTGGCATCAGGACCATCATTCGGGCAGCACCATCAACCGCATCCGCACGGCGGCAAGCGCGCTGAAGGGCTTCACCGAAAATTCATTCATCAGTTTCCAGCGCGTGGTATCGCTGTCGGGCTCGCTGATTATGCTGGCGAGCTTTAACCCGTGGATCGGGCTTATCAGCTTTATCGGCACCGCCATCAGTCTTTCGGTGATCGTGCTGCTCAACCGCCGCATGACGCAGGCGATCCACGAGGTGAACGAGGCCGGGCATCAGGCGAATGCGACATTCTATGACTTCGTCGGAAATATGGTGAGCATCGTCATTCTGCGCCTGCAGGATTTTTCGCGCCGCACGCTGGACGCGAAAAACCGCCACACCATGCCCCCGTTCATGCGGGAGGCGTACCTGAACGAATGGCGCTATTTCTTCGGCACCATGTTCGCGATTGCCACCATGGCGACGATTTTGCTGGGCTATATCTGGTTCCAGCTGCAGGCGGGCCATGCGATTGCGGCGGGCGCGCTTGTCACCATCTACATGTATCAGGAAAAAGTCGGCGGCCAGATGTTCGATTTCATCTGGATGCACGGCACATGGCTGAACGCGCTGACCGACCTGCGCGCGACGCAGCATATCATGGACGACCACGCCAAAATGGCGGCGGCGCAATCGGCGGCGCTGCCCGAAAACTGGAAATCGCTGCAGATCAGCAACCTGAAATTCACCTACGCCGCCAAGATGAACCGCGAAATCGCGACGCTGTCGGATATCAGCCTGAAGCTGGGGCACGGCGAAAAAATCGCGCTGATCGGCGGGTCGGGCGGCGGCAAATCGACGCTGCTGTCGATGCTGCGCGCCCTGCACCAGCCGCAGCATGCCGATGTGACGGTCGATGGCGAAACGGCGGGGTTCGACGCGCTGTCGCAGCTGACCACCCTGATTCCGCAGGACCCCGAGATTTTTGAAAACACCATCCGCTTCAATGTCAGCTTCGGCCTTGATGTGCCGGACAGCGTCGTTTTGCGCGCGCTGGAGCTGGCGGAATTCCTGCCCGTGCTGTCGCAGATGCCGAACGGCCTTGATACCGATATCCGCGAAAAGGGCGTGAATTTGTCGGTCGGGCAAAAGCAGCGCCTTGCCCTTGCCCGTGGTTTGTTCGCGGCGGAGCAGTCCGACATCATCCTGCTGGACGAACCCACCAGCAGCGTCGACCTGCCGACCGAGGAAAAGATTTTCAAAAACGTCTTTTCGCATTTCAAGGGCAAGAGCGTGGTCGCCACCCTGCACCGCCTGCATTTGCTGCCCGAATTCGACCGCATCATTTACCTTGATAAAGGCCGCATCACATCCGACCTGCCGTCATCTGTCGCCTTGACGACCGACGGCCCCATCCGCGATATTTATAAATCATATCAGCAGAAGGACATGCCATGACCGAGCCCGGAAAAGTTCCCGACAAAGCGACCGGCCTGACGCGCATCCTGCGCGCCTTCGGCTATACCTTCGACGGGCTGAAGGCGACGTTCAAATCCGAAGCC
Source organism: Alphaproteobacteria bacterium (assembly GCA_020853455.1). GTDB lineage: Bacteria > Pseudomonadota > Alphaproteobacteria > Micavibrionales > UBA2020 > JAPWJZ01. The sequence goes on from JADYYV010000314.1 coordinate 9,843, forward strand.
GCGTTCCGCCAGGAACTGGCCGCCTGCGTTATCCTTGCGCCGGTCGCGCTGTATTACGGGCCGGGCGGCATCGCAAAGGCCGTGATGATCGGCAGCCTGATGCTGGTGCTGGTGGTCGAAATCATCAATTCCGCGCTCGAGTCTGTCGTGAACCGCCACGGCACTGAATGGAACATCCACGCCAAACTGGCGAAGGATGCGGGCAGTGCGGCGGTGTTTGTCGCCTGCTGCAATGTCGCCATCGTCTGGCTGCTTTGCCTGTTCTTTTGAACAGAATCGGATTCCAGATAACATAACATCGCGATTTTTTCGCAGCGCAGCACGGGAAATATCAAGCAGACCGCGCCTTCCTGCGCCACCCCGCTTTTTGTTGCGGGGGATTTGGAAATGTTCTAATTCTAGTCATGGTCAGGCGCGTCAAAACCGCCCGGCTGGTCATACCAAACTTGCCCAAGGAGAGACTTAAAATGCCCAGTGGTTCCGTGAAATGGTTCAACAACAAAAAAGGCTTCGGCTTTATCGTGCCCGATGGCGGCGGAACGGATGTGTTCGTGCATATCTCCGCAGTTGAAAAATCCGGCCTGCGCGAACTGGCGGAAGGCCAGAAAGTCAGCTTCGAACTGGCGCCCGACCGCCAGGGCCGCATGACCGCCGTGAACCTGAA
>JADYYV010000315.1 GCA_020853455.1 Alphaproteobacteria bacterium
ATTTGAACAGGTCGCGCATTTTCAGGTCGCTGCCGCCGTCGCCACCCTGGTTCGCGCCTTTTTTCTCGAACTTCTGGCGGCCGATCAGGCGGGTGAGCAGGCTGTAGTTTTTCAAATCGAGCCCGTCGAGTTTATAAAAACCGTTATACGGATCGAAATTAGACAGACCTCCGGTGACAAGATCAAATACGGCTTCATCCAGCACGGCAACGGCAAGCTCAATCGGCTCGTCGCGGCCTTTCATGCGGGGTTCGGCATGAATATCGACGGCAACTTTGTCGCGCGGGCGATAGACATCGGCGGCGGGCTTCGCCGTAACGACCATTTCCTTGTACGGATCTTTGACGGGAACGGTCACGTAACCCATGCGGAAGGTCGGCTTGCCAAGATCGACGCCGTCTTTATCCAGCGGCTTGTCGACGCGGGGGGAAGTAACGATGACCGACAGATAGAATCCGGGCAGATAATCGGGTTTCACCTCGAATTCGATGACGGGGGTCGAGCCTTCCAGCTTGGTCGTGAATTTATGCAGCACGCCGTAACGCTCGATCGTCACCAGCGCAGTTGCGCCGGGGAACGGGTTTTTCACGAGGTAGCGCGCGGTGTCGCCCACGCGGTATTCCGTTTTTTCCGGGATGATAGGCAAAAGTGTATCGCTTTGGTTATCCCACATCACGTAATCGCTGCCGGTTACCCAGAACGAAACACCGGCGGAATGTTCCGCGCCCTTCGTGTCGGTGATTTTGGCAATTGCGCGGAACGAACCGGCACTGTCGGGCGTGAAGCTGCAATCGGCTTCATCGCTGGCGGGCGTACCGGAACATTCACCCGCCTTTTTCCATTCGCTGGTGTAGTTGGTGAGATATGCGTTACCAGCCCCCTGCACACGCACGGCGGTGGTTTCCAGTTTTTCGATGGTGATCGCGACCTTGGTATCGCCGACGGGTACGCCTTTTTCATCGGTCACGATGTATTTCAGCGCCATCGGTTTTTTGGCGTCATAGGCCCATTCGGTCGATTTCATGCCGACGAAACGGTCAACGCCGACGTAATCGGCACCCGACTCCGACGCCACATATTTCCCGCGATCATCTTCGACGGCAGATTCCACCATCAGGCGACCATAGGCGAATTCCTGCTTGGCGATTTTGAATTTCGAGGTCAGGTCGCCCTTTGCGCCGTTGGTTTCGACCTTATGGTACACCTGCACGCTGCTATGGGTTTCATAGTCAGGCATGGTGAAGGTGAAGCCCTGCGCTTTCGGATGTTTCGAGCTGAACGCACGTTCGGTCAGGATGGCGGTGGTGCGCACCGACGCATCGGGATACGGGCCGCCGGAATGCAGCTGCGCCGATGACTGCGCCTCGATCTCCTGATCGGTTTTGAACAGGTCGCCATTCAGCTGGCTGGTGACGCGGAACGGCACCGGCGTGAAATCGCTGACCAGCACGCGCAACGGATACCACGTGCTGCCGGTCTGGTATTCACCGGTTTCTTCGTTGTATTCCTCATCTTCCGAATTCGGGCTATCCTTGAATTTCGCGGTCAGGCGGAATTTGTACCAACCGACGGGCGCTTCCTTGCCCACGGTGAATTCGCCCGAATACGCGCCGAATTCGCTCAACTTCAGCGTCTCTACAGTGGCCGCCACGTTGTCCATCGGATCGACGATTTCCAGCTTATAGCCCTCTTTCTCGGCAGGCGTCAGCGTGCGGTTGTCCTGGTTACGGACATAAAATTTGTACTGGATGGTGTCGCCCGCACGGTAAATGCCCTGCGCGGTCGTGCCCCATGATTTCATGTGCCCGTATTTGCGACGGGACGATTGCGAGATGCTTTCGTTCGATGCGCGCCATGTATCGATCACGAAATCGCTGCTGAGCGGCATCAGGCCCATATCCCCGTCTTTATCGACGCGCACGAAGATTTTGGGGGAACTGTCTTCCCAGCCTTTGTTGAGTTCCAGCTGCGGATCGATTTTTTCCGTGCCGGCGAATTCGGCGATGCCGCTGTCGTTTGTGGTGGCGGTCGCGAGAATATCGGACGGCGCGGAGAGCGAAGCGAGGCTGTCTTTGTATACGGTCACCTTCGCGTTTTTCACGGGCGCGCCCGTCGCCATATCGGTCACCCATACCATGCTGGTGAAGTGACCGATTTTGACATGCATCTGCCACGGCGTGACGACGGCGAACAGGCGATAGGCGGAATCGCTGCCCTTGCTCACATACGGCACGGTATCCAGATGACCGTAAACCGCGCCGGTTTTGCCGTCCAGCGCCTTGCGGACGTTGAAGGGGCGCGAATACTGCACGTCCTGCACGTTTTCCAGCGTTTCTTCGGCGGTCTTGTCGGTCGCGGCCCCCGTCGCCGTCACGCTGCGGAATTTATACAGCATCTTTTCGAGGTTGTTGACGTAGAGCGGCACTTCGCTATCGACGCCTTTTTCCAACACAGCTTCGTGGTATTCCAGCTCGAAATTGGGCTTGCGGTGGTCGGTTTCAAAATTGACCGTAAACGGCTTCGCAAGCAGGCGCGAAAATTCATCAGCAAGGCCTGTTTCAGGCAGGTCTTCCCAGAGCGATTCCACCCAATGCGTGAATCCGTCCCACATGCCGCGCTCCGGCGCCTTGACGGTGATCTGGTATTTCTGCGCGGCTTTCAGCCCATAGGGCAGGTTCTGGTCATAGGTGCGGCCTTTCACATGCGCGCCATTCAGCCGCGAATATTCATACGACAGATCGCCCCAGATTTCGTCTTTCTTGGCATCCGCGCCCAGCGCGGGGGTAAAGGTCAGGTTATCGCGCATTTGCGAACGCATCACGGGCGCGCTGAACATCAGGTAGACGGGCGCCATCGGGTTGCAAAGCTGGTTTGCGGCATTTGCCTTGCCGGGTTCGATGGTGATGGTGTTGTCGCTGTTATCGACGCAGCGCAGGCCGACGAAGGAAAGTTCAGGATAGGTATCGAAGCTGACCACATCGCGCTTGGCAATGCTGGGTTCAGGCCCCAGGCCGGAAACAATGCCGGGCAGCAGTTTCATGGTGATGGTGGTATCGAGCGGCAGTTCCTGCTGCGGCTGCACGACCCAGATGCGGCGCGCTTCCTCGCCGTTTTTCTCCGTCAGCTGGTCGTCGCTTTTGCGCGCGGGCTGCTTGCCGAAATCGAGCCAGCCTTTGCCGAAAGGCACGAAACGCGGCGCTTCGTTATCGTCGGGATCTTTGCTGACATCCAGCACGAAATCCGCCTTGCCGTCATTCAGCTTGATGAATTTCTGCACCGATGATTTGGTGACGGGCTGGTTGAACGTCAGGCGCACGACGGGCATGCCGGGCGATTTCCAGGTGCGGAACCAGTTGTATTCCACATCCGCGCGTTTGGTGATGAATTTGTCCTTGTAGGTTTCCGCCAGCTGCGCGCCGTCTTCGGCCTTGATGCCGGGCTTCATTTCGATGTTGTAAGCAGTCGATTGTTCCAGCGCCGATTTTTCTGTCAGCTGGCAGGCCAGCGATGACGGGTTGATCCAGCGCCATTCGCAATCGACGTCAGGGGAAATGGTGACGGGAATTTCTTCTTTCGTGCGTTCCATCTGCCCGAGCGGCACAACGGGGCGGTTGAAGGTGAAAACGATCTGGCGGTCGGATGCCACATCCTCGCCGGTCGGCGTAACGCGGATAATGCGCAGGTCTTTTTCGGCCGCTGCCGTCGCGCTGTCGAAGGCGGCATGTGCCGCGCCCCCCGTCATGCAAAGAACAGCAATAGCGAAAAGGAAATGGCGCATGGGAATACCCGTGAGATGATAGAATCTGAGAACTGGATTGTGCCCCATCATCCTGAAAAAGCTGTGAAGATGGAACACAAATCGCGCGTACATCTGGCGCTTGCAATACTTATCATAATGCGATAGTTTTTTGGGCATGGACACGACCCCGAATGACATGAACAAAACCCTGCTGCGCACCCTGCGCGGCGCGTTCACAGACCATCCGCGCGAAGCGGGCGAAAGCTATTGGCAGCATTTCGTCTTCACCGTCGATATGGCGCGCCGTTTATTCGTCGTCTGCATTCTGCTGCTCGCCCACGGCATCCTGCCCTTTACGCTGACCCACGCCGCCAGCAGCCGCTTGCAACAATGCCAGAAGATCCTGACCGAGCGCGCCGCCCGTACGGGGTATAACGAGATGTGCGACGGCTTCGGTATCTAAATACCTAAGAACACATGTTTTCCAAATAAATAGCCCCGTTTGCTTGACAGACTCCAGACCCCTATGGTCTTTAGTCTCAACATAGATAAGATATTTTATGTTAATCGGGCGCCCGCCCCTTTTTAACGCGGGTTAAGACCCCCATCCGACGGAGATACCAGATGTCTGAACCTGAAAAAAAACCTGCAAAGGTTGAACCAGCTATTGATGACATTGCTGCAAATGACGAAATTGTGGGCGCTTCGCCCGCTGCGCCTGCCGTTCCCGCAACGCCCGCCCCTGCGGTGGTCGAGCCCGTGAACGACAATACCGAAGAAGCAGCCCCCGCTGCCGCTGCCCCCAAAAGCCGCCTGCGCGGTTTCCTGAAGGGCGCGTTCAACGTCGTGTCCGGCATGGCAATGGGTGCCGCCGTTTCCGCCGTCGCCAAAACCGCTGCTGTCGTCGGCATGACCATCGCGGGCGCGCCCGCATGGGCGACCATCCTGGGTTCCGGCGTCGCTGTCGGTATCGGCTCCACCTTGCTGCATGACGCGCTCGAGCGCCGCAAGCTGAAGAAAACCGGCGCCGAGCTGCCCGCTTACTTCTCCCTCACACATGGCAAGGAACTGCTGTCGAAGAAAAACCTGAAAGTGTTCGGCCTCAGCACCACCTTTGCCATCGCCGGTTCGGCGCTGTTCCTGGGCCTGCAATCGGGCACCATCCAGGGCTGGCTGGGCTTCGGCCCCGATGCGCCTGCGGTTCCGCCCGTAGTTGTGCCGCCGGTTGAAACGGCTGTTGTTCCGCCTGTTGTTGAAACGGTTGTCGCGCCGCCGGTTGATACGGTCGTTGTTCCGCCGGTTGACACCGCGGTCGTGCCGCCCGTTGATACCGCAGTGATCCCGCCGGTCGAAACCATCGTGGCTGCCCCCATCTGCCTGTCGCCCACCGAACAATTCGCCGCCCTGATCGACGGCCATGACGTTTCGGCGCGCGTGACGGATGCGATTGCACGTTCTGCCTCGACCAACGCGCATGTCGCGGCACAGGGCGCAAAAGACCTCGCCTTCTTCGCCTTCAACGGCATGGACGGCGTTCCGAAAGATGCGTCGGTTGCGGTCGAGCTGTTCAAGCAGGCGGCCGAAGGCGGCAACATGCAGGCTAAAGTCGACCTGCTCTACATGCAATATCACGGCCTCGGCGGTGTTCCCGCCGACAAAACCGCCGCCCTCGGCGCGATGCAGGACATGAAGGGCGCCCGCGCCGCCATGTTCGTGCGCGAATGGGGTGGTGCGGGCCGCGTGATCGAGCATGTCAAATTCGACACCTCGACCATCCTGAAAGGCATGACCGTCGGCTGCCCGACGCCCTGACCTTTTAAATGATACGAATAACGAAGGCCGGATCGGTGATCCGGCCTTCTTCTTTGCATACATGCATATTAATCAATTACTTAGCGAGCTTACAGCGAATATCCTACGCCTGCCCCTGAAATTTATGTATAATAGCTTCTACAGGGAGCATTTATGGCTGACGATACCCCCGCCGCCGACTTTGCGAAGGCCGCCCGACAACCGGGTTCCCCTACATTCGACTTCGAGGCGGCGGTTTCAGAATTTTACGACACCTATCCCGACCGCACGAATAGCGTCTACTTCGTCGATGTATCGACAGGTAACATCGCACATCCCGACCCGCAGGCGGTAAAGGAACTGATCGACCTGATGCAAAGCGAACAGGGCAAGCAAGACCTGCAGCCGATTTTCGCGCATTGCCAGAAACAAAAAACCTCGTATTGCCAGACGGACGATCACGGCAATTCGATTGTATTCATCTATACAGCCGACGACCGCCCGCGCTTTTTCGACGGCACGGTAACGCTCGCGCAGGAACTGCAGTTTATTTTCGACCATGAAACCGGTCACGCAATTGTGCCCGAAGCCGGCAGCCGCGACCGGCTGGTGGCGGAAAACGCCGCCGATGCCTTTGCCCTCATCCGCAATATCCAGCGCAACGGCGCAGACCCTGTTTTGGCCGAGCAGCTGATGCTGTTCCGCACGCGCCACGCGCTTTACAACACAAGCGGCATGATCAATTTCTCCAGCCCGACGGTTGAAAAGATAAATGAATCGCAGGAACGGATTGCGGCCGCGGGCGTAAACGCGCAGCAGGCCATTTCGCTGGCCGGTGCCTTCGCCGCGCATTACACGCCGAATACGGGCGAGGCGCAGCATTTGTTTGAAAGCTTTGAAAAACTGCACGGCCAGACGCCGCTGGGTGAACTCACCAATATCGTGCTGACGACGCCGTTTCCCGATACCTTCAAATGGACATCGACGGTGTTGAAGGCGATTTTGGAGAAGAAAATCGCGACGCCCAAAGGTCTTGAAGCTGAATTCAACGACGAGGCGGCAAAAATCCTGCCGCCGAAAATCGCCGAACGCGCGGCGAAGCTGGCGGATTACGATTTCATCGGCGAAGTCCTGCGCGACAAGCCGATGCCGAAGGGCACAGCGCCCTTCCTCAACGGCCATCCAAAAGCATAACGATTATTTCAGGTTTTTAACTACCGTTTTCCACGCCTGCTTTTCGCTGCCGTCGCTGGTTTTCAGGCCGAGCGTGCACAGGAAATCGCGGAATTTACGTGTGATATCCTTGGGCGCTTTGCCGAAGCCGTAATAAGCGGCGAACATGTCGCAATGCTCCGGCGTGAAATCATGCAGCATAAACAGGCTCGCCATTTTGATCTGGTCGCGGCTGCGCGCGGCGCTGATAAAGGTATCGAAAAATTTCGCCTGCCGTGCTTCGGAAGAACCAAGGCCTTCGCTCGACGGAAATCCGGCTTCCTGGAAATAAATATCCTTCTCGCCCGCCGCCGCCAAAATCATATCCATATGGCTGTTAATGTCTTCGATAGGCAGCAGCTTCAGGTCGATGACGGGGTAGTAGGTGAAAATCGCAATCTCGCTCGCCTGCAGCAGTTTCTGCACAATCTTGGTGCGCCCCTTCATCAGCCCGTCGAAGGTGACAGTGATGCCGATGCGTGTATCCGGCCATGCGTTGCGTTTGATGATCGCTTGCGCCGCTTCGTAAAATTTCAGGAAGGATTCAACTTCCTTGGGATTTTTCTCGAAATACACATCGGCTTCGTTGGCGAGCGAAATGTATTTCGGGGGCTTTGCGCCCTCCAGCATGATATGGTCCATCAATTCCTGAAACCGCCCGATCAGCGCGGGATCGTCCCACGCGGTTTTTTCAAGGTCGCGGGGCAGCTCGCGCTTGACGGTATTGATAGGCTGGATGCCGAAGAATACCGCGCGGCCCGCGGCGGCATTATCGTTGAAATCCTTCGCCAGCTGGTGCAGGTCGCCATAAATGCGGCTGCCGGGTTCCATGTCTTTCCAGGTTTTGGTGATGACGATGGTGGATGCGTTCACATCCTTCAAATCCTGCGCCGTCGCCGCCCAATCTTCGGCATTTGCCTGCCCGCCGTTGCGGGGATAGGCAAGGACGGTGAATTCGGATGCCAGCGCGGCCGTCGCGAAACTGGCGGCGAACAGCAGGGAAAGGATGAGTTTTTTCATGCCCCGCATTTTGCCGCAAAAAGGCTGGCTTGACCATAGGCAAGGCGCGTATGATGGCGGCATGAAAGACATTCGCGACCGCATATTGTTTAAAGACCAGCTGATTATCGTGCTGAACAAGCCGCCCGGCATACCCGTCCATGCGGGGCCGAACGGCGGCGCCAGCCTCGAGGATTATTTCATCGAATTGAAATTCGATTACAAGGAAACCCCGCACCTCGCCCACCGCCTCGACCGCGACACCAGCGGCTGCCTTGTGCTGGGGCGGAACGAGCGCGCGCTGCGCAAACTGGGCAAGCTGTTCGAAGGCGGCCGCATCAAAAAAACCTATTGGGCGATCGTGACCGGCAAGATGACGGAAGAAACCGGCACCATCGACGTCGCCCTCAAAAAAGTCAAAGCGCCGAAAGGCTGGACCATGCAGCCCGCGCCCAAGCACGACCCGGAGGCGCAGGAGGCCGTAACCGATTACAAAGTGCTGAAGCACCTTCCCGGCAACCTGACATGGGTGGAGCTGTATCCGCGCACGGGCCGCACACACCAGCTGCGCGTGCATTTAAAATCGCTGGGATTCCCCATCAAGGGCGACTGGCTTTACACGGGTTCGGATACCCGCCCGCCGCAGGGCGAATTCCCCACGCTGAACCTCCACGCCCGCAGCATCACCCTGCCCCTCTATCAGGACAAGCCGCCGATTACGGTCGAAGCCGATATGCCGCCGCATATGGCGGCGCTCATTTCTTAGCTTCAGAACATGTTCAATTTCAAGAAATCTCGTCATGCCCGCCTTGCGCGGACATCCGGAAGCGCGTCCGCGCGTCACATGAGTAATAGAGTCATATGACGGATAGACAGCCTACCAGACCCCCGCGCAAGGCGGGGGTGACGGCTTTGCTTGTGAGCTTAATGCGATAATTTATTAGCCACTGACTTAACCACCGATGATTTCCGCTTTCGGTTCGACCGGTTTGTTGAGATCGGCATAGGAATAGTTCAGGTAAGCCGCAAACAGCGTCCATGCCAGCGCGGGCAGCATCAGATAGGCGACGATGCGTTTTTCTTTCCATGCCGTCATGATCAGCAGCAGCGCGACAAGGTCATAGGCAAGTATCCAGTAGAACCCCGCCAGTATCGCCTTGAAGGTAAAGAACACGAAACTCCACCCCCAGCTGAGCGCCATATAGCCGCCGAACAGGATTTGCATTTTTTTGCGCGCCGCGCCCTGCGGCATACGCCAGATAAACCACCCCGCCGTCGCGATCATCGCATAAAGCGTCGACCACACCACCGGAAACACCCAGTTTGGCGGCGCGAGGGACGGCTTGTTCAGATGTGCATACCAGTCGCGCACGCTGTTCATGTTGTAATGCCCGATCCCGCCCGAGATGGCTTCGAAGGCGAGGATGAGGAGGATGAGGGAGAGGTATTTTTTCATTCTTTCACTTTTACGGTATCTAATTATCCATTTTTCCGCTGCCGTAACCAAAGTTTTGCAATAGAAGCGCCAACGTCCAGACCACCAAAGTAATATTGCTCACAACTAACCAGCGATGAAACCAAGCTTGATCAAAAATATCTGTCCGGCGAGTTTTAATTAGAAAATGCCAAACACCAAATGCGATATTCAAAACTC
>JADYYV010000316.1 GCA_020853455.1 Alphaproteobacteria bacterium
AGCAATATACCCAGCCAGAAATGCGGCAGTGAAATTCCGGCAAGGCAGAACAGGTTGATCGCCCTGTCCGACCAGCCGCCGATATGCCGCGCGGCATGAACGCCCATCGGCAGGGCGAAGATGATTGTGATAAACAGCGATATGCCCAGCAGCAGGCCCGTGTTCACGAAACGCGGCCACAATACCTCCAGCACCGGCATGTTATACAGGCGGCTATATCCAAGATCCCCCTGCAGCGCCGCCGCCAGCCAGCGGCCGTATCGCACGGGCAGCGGCTGGTCGAGGCCGTACAGGGCGCGCAGCCTTGCCGCGTCTTCGGGCGTAAAATGCGGGTTGCCGGCGGCCATCAGATCGATCGGGTCGCCCGGCATCAGCCCGATCAGCATATAAACAAGGAAAGACACGGCCAGCAGCGTCAGCAGCGCCTGCAACAGGCGGTTCAGGGCAAAGGCAGGGTTCATTTCTTGATCGAATTAACCTCGGCGATGCAGTCGCTTTTTGTCGTTTCATCCGACAGCCCGTTGCACAGCTTCATCATGCATTCTTTTTTCTTTTTCACGTTGCCCAGCTTTTCGCAGGTCACCGCCGCCTTTTGCAGGTCTTTCGTTTCATCAACGGCCAGGCTGCCTTCCATCTGGCGCAACCTGTATTCGGTCATATAACGCAGCGTATAGCGGATATCCGCCCAGCGGTCGGGACGGACGGAAACGAATTTCCCGCCTTCCATCGCGCGCAGCGGTTCGCACAGGTCTTCGGGCAGGTTGTCGGCCGGATATTTGGCATCCAGCGCCAATACGCGCTTCAGGCTTTTTACGACGGTGAACTTGTCCATTTCCTCGTCCTGCGGGAATTCGGGATGCGGCACCAGCCCCAGCACGCTGCCGACGTTATCGACCGCAAGGCCCGATCCGCAGCGCAGCGCGTCGAAGCGTGCGCGATAGCGGCCGAACTGCCACCAGAACAGCGCCTCGTCCGTCTTGCCGATCTGGTCGAGCCGCGACGAATAGAACAGGAAGGTAAAGGTGCTCATGCGCGCGGTATAGGGCATCAGCACTTCGATGGTTTTTTCGATTTCCGACGCCGGACGCATCGTGACCATCTTGTAGAGCTTTTCAGGCTTATAAACCTGGTTCAGGTAATAATCCGCCTTTTCCGGCAGCGCCGTCACCGGCAGGCTCCGCACATATTTCGTCTGCACCCAGGTGAAGGCCGAAGGGGCAAGGAAAGACACATAAGCGATAAAGAAGCACACACCGACCGCGCGCAGGGCGAATTTGGCCGACCGGAATTCCCAGCCGCCGCTATCGTCCTTGGTTTCTTCTGGCTGCGGCGCGGGCGCGACGGGCTTTACGGCGGGCGTCGGTTTTGGCGGTTTCTTGCGGCTCATGGCGCGGCGCTCCAGTCTTCAATCCAGAGAGTTGACGGGTTCAGGTGTCCCGTGGGGGTCACGCCCTTCAGCCAGACGGGCGTGAAATAGCTGTCGGCACGGTAATAAAGCGGCAGGGCGGGCAGTTCATCCGCATACATTTTTTGCAGGTCATGCCACAGCGCCAGGTTTTTATCGGGCGCACAGACGGTGTCGAGGTCGTCGATCACTTTGTCCATTTTCGGGTTCTTATATCCCGTGTAATTCTGCCCTGCCCAGTTGTTTTCCTTGGCCGGCACCATGCTAGAATAGAGCGTGGTTTTCGGGATCGACTGCGGCGCGCTCATCCAGGCATACATCGCACCGCCCGTGAATTTGCGCTCGCGCATCGTATCGCCGAACAGCACGCGCGCGGGCTGCAGGTCGATTTTTACCTCGATACCGGCTTTTTTCAAATCCGACTGCACGGCCTGCGCAATCGTTTCGCGGGTGCGGTTGCCGGCGGTAGTCGCCAGCGAAATGACCAGTTTTTTGCCGTCTGCGCCATAACGGAAACCGTCATCCTTTTTCGTGAAACCCGCAGCATCCAGCAATTCGCCCGCTTTTTTCAGGTCATAGGGGTATTGCGCGACATCGGCGGTATAGACGGTGTCCTGCGGGTTCATGTTGGTCAGCGCAACCGGCTGCTTGCCGCCGAACAGCTGTTGGCTGATGCCCGCGCGGTCGGTCGCATACAGCAAAGCCTGCCGCACGCGAATATCGTTGAACGGCGCGCGGTCGACGGGCAGGTCGATATGTTCATAGGTCAGGCTGGGCTTGTAGGTGACGTTGAACTTGCCGGGGCGGGTCGCGTTCAGGCGTTTTTCAAAAACCAGCGCCTCGTCCAGCATCACGCCCAGCTCGCCCGGAATATAATCGACATCACCCGCCAGCAAGTTCGCCTGCAGGGCGGTGGAATTATCGATCGTGCGCCATGTGATTTTGTCGAACCAAGGCGCGGTGCCTTTCCATTGCGGGTTTTTCTCCATCGCAATCGATGCGCCCGATTCAACCCTGGCGATTTTATAAGGCCCCAGCCACAAACCCGCATTCGTGCTGTCGGTGTTATACAGCGTGCGGTTTTTATAGGTTTCGGGGTCTTTTTCGAAAATTTTACGTTCCAGATGTTCCGGCAGCGGGTAAAAATCGCCGATATGGGCGAAGTCGCATTTTTCCTTCGCGTAATGGATCGTGAAGCTGTGTGCGTCATCCGCCGTCACGTTCACGATATCCTTGGTAAAAAATTCCCCGTTGCCGACGCCTGATTTCGGGTGCTTGGCGACCTCATAGGCGAAAAGGATGTCCTTGGTCGTCACAGCCGTGCCGTCGCCCCAGAACAGGTTGTCTTTCAGGGTATAGGTGGCGGCGATGCCGGTGCCTTCGGGCGATCTTTCCTTCTGCGCGCGCCCGTTTTCATAAGTTGGAAGTTCGGTGCAGAGCATGCAATGCGGCTTCCAGTCGGGGCCGTTCACGGTCACGGGGCGCGTCGTGCCGCCCAGTACCATGCTCTTGGCGACCATCTCGTCGAAATAAGGGTTCAGCGTCGACGGGTATTGCGATATGCCGATCTTCAGCGTTTTATGCTCCTCCGCGCGGGCGGAAGCGGCGGCGGTGACGGCGGCGATGACCAGAAAAACTTTTGCTATTTTCATGCGCTTAGCGTTGAATATAATCCGGCTGAAGGTTGTATCCGAAAACTGAACACTCACTATATGCGAGCCGTTTTATGACCCCAAAGATTTTAACAATACTCTACATCTTTGTCGCCGGTGGCGTGATGACTTTCTTCATCGCGCTCCCGCTGCTGCCGTTCTGGAAAGTCTGGAAACGACTGAAAACGCACCATTGGGATTTGTGGATGGCCAAGGGCCCGTTCGACCTGTGGAACCTGACCTCGCACCCCGAGCTCGTGCGCGGCTTCCTCGATGTCGTCGCCCTCGCCGACAAGGATGAAAATCTGGTCAAGGCCGACCCGCACCTGATCAAATGGACGAAAATCGCCCGCGAAGTATGGAAGATGATGCCGCGCAGCTTTATGGCGCAACTCGGTACGGCGCTCGTGTTCCTTTATTTCGTCTGGTTCTTCACAAGCTCCATCGTGGGCGCAATTTACAGCGTGGCGCATTGATCATGAAACAACGCAGCGGCGGCAATATCCTGATTGAATCGCTTCGCGCGCATGGCGTGAAGAAAATTTTCTGCGTTCCGGGCGAGAGTTATCTTGATGCGCTCGACGCGCTGCATGGCGAAGATGCCATGCGCGTCATCACCTGCCGCCAGGAAGGCGGCGCGGCGTTTATGGCTGAGGCCTATGGCAAGCTGACCGGACAGCCCGGCATCTGCTTCGTCACCCGCGGCCCCGGCGCCTGCAACGCCTCCATCGGCCTGCATACAGCCATGCAGGATTCAACGCCGTTCATCCTGCTGGTCGGGCAGGTCGGGCGCGAGATGATGGGGCGTGAAGCGTTTCAGGAAGTCGATTACCGCCTGATGTTCCAGCCCCCCATCGCCAAATGGGCGGTACAGATCGAAAAGGCCGCCGATATCCCGCGCGTGATGAAGGAAGCGTTCGAGGCGGCGACCACCGGCCGCCCCGGCCCCGTGGTCGTCGCGCTGCCCGAAGACATGCTGTGCGAGGATTCCGATGCGCCCGTGATTTATCCGGCCGCGCCCACGCATTTCGCGCCCAAGCATGCCGATATCGAAAAACTGAAGTCGATATTGCAAGAAGCAAAAAAACCGCTGGTTATCGTGGGCGGCGGCAGCTGGACAGATACCTCCATCGCGCAATTCGAAAAATTCGCAGCCGCATCGAAACTGCCTGTTATCGCAGGCTTCCGCCGTCAGGACGCGTTCCACAACAGTCACGAATGTTATGCAGGCGTACTGGGCACCACCATCGATCCGGAACTGTTGAAGCGGGTCGAGGAAGCCGATGTTATCATCGCTGTCGGCACGCGCCTTGGCGAGATTTTGACGCAGAGCTATACGATCATCACATCGCCCGTCCCGAAACAGCGTCTGGTGCATGTCTATCCCGATGCGTCGGAGCTGAACAAGGTTTATAAGGCCGAACTCGCGATCCATTCCAGCGTCGGCGAATTCGCCAAGGCGCTCGAAAATGTCACCATCAGCGGCGACTGGGCAGAATGGACGAAAAACCTCAATACGCGTTATCGCAGCTGGTCGACGGTGAAAAGCCGCGACAAATTTACAGTCGATCTGGACGGCGTGATCGAAGACATCATCAATACGCTGCCCGAAGACGCCATCATCACGACCGATGCCGGAAATTTCAGCGGCTGGCCGCAGCGCTTTGTGCGCTATGACCGCCCCATGCGCCTGCTGGCACCCACCTCCGGCGCGATGGGCTATGGCGCGCCGTCGGCGGTTGCCGCCAGCCTTGCCTTCCCCGACCGCGTGGTCGTGGGCTTCATGGGCGATGGCGGCTTCATGATGACGGGGCAGGAAATCGCCACCGCCATGCATGAAGGCGCGCACCCGATCTGGCTGGTGTTCAACAACGGCATGTACGGCACGATCCGCATGCACCAGGAAAAACACTATCCCGGCCGAAAATCGGCGACCGATCTTACCAACCCCGATTTCGCGGCGCTGGCGCGTTCCTACGGCGCGGCGGGTGTGACGGTGGAAAAGACCGCCGATTTCCTGCCCGCGTTCAAGGCGGCGATTGCGTCGAAAAAACCGACGCTGATCGAGGTAAAAATGGATCCGCAGCAGATCACGACGGCCAAAAAACTGTCGGAAATCGCCGGATAATGTCGGAACTGACGAAAATCCATCCGGCCGATCTTGTCGATCTGGGCAGTTTTACCGCAAGCCATCCGGTGAAGATCGACGTCGTCTATGCGCAGCCGCAGCATCCCGATAATATTTTCAAGGCGGGTATTTACCGGCCGGAAGCGAAAATGTGGTGCCACCGCGAACTCGCGCCTATCATCCTGCGCGCGGCCGATATCTGCTTTGAAAAAAGCGGGTATATTTTTGAATTAAAGGACTGCCTGCGCACGATCGAAGCACAGGGGCTGATGGCGCAAACCGATATCGTGAAGGCCAATCCGCATTGGCTGCAGGAACCCAACCGCCTGCTGTCGCCGCCCGGCAAAGGCGGCCATCCGCGCGGCATGGCGATCGATATTATCCTGCTGACCGAAAACGGCGATCAGGTCGATATGGGCACATCTTTTGACCACCTCACGAGCGATCCTGCGAATAACCCCGCCGCCCGCAGCTACACGAAACTGTCGCCCGCCGTGCTGGGCCATCGCAAGCTTCTGGAAGATTCGATGGTCGCGGCCGCGAAGGATGCGGGGCGTGAAATCCTGCCCCTGCCGCAGGAATGGTGGGATTTCCGCTTTATGCCGGCCTATGCGAATACATTCGAGCCTGTCAGCGATAAACTGCTGCCGGCCGATATGCGCGTGACCGGGGTTTAAATTTCTTTCCGCTTCAGCGCCCGCGCAATAAACCGCTCCGGCATCAATCTTTCCGCAAGATCGGCCGGAACGGGCGACGGGTCTCCCGAAATTTCTGCCGCGATAATCTCGCCCGCCAGCGGCGCGCCGGTCATGCCATGTGCGCCGAAACCTGTGGAAATATATAATCCCGCCATGCGCGGCGTTTCGGCAACAGGCGCGCCGCCGCGCACCTGCGGATTTACCGCGACATAGGCCGCGTAATCGGCGCAAGCCCCGGCCATCGGTAATTTGTCGGGCGTGGTCGCGCGATACCCGCTGCGGCTGCCGGCGATATGCGTTTCATTGAATCCGAATTGCGGCAGGTTTTCGCTCAGGTTTTTCAGGTTTTCAAGGTCATCTGCCGCGCGCGTTTCAGATAAAGTCGCTTCTTCTTTCTGAAACGTCGCGCCGATGCAATGCAGGCCGTCTTGTAACGGCGTGATGTATCCCTCGTGGCAAATCACTTTTTCCAGCGCAGCGGATGCGGCGGTCGGCTTCAGCATCGTGATCTGCCCGCGCAATGATTGCAGCGGCAGCCAGTTCGTCTGCGGGAAATTTTTACTGTGGCTGCCCAGCGCAATTACGACCGCATCATAGGCCGATCCCAGAATTTTCCAGCCATCGGCGGTCTCCTCGATATTTTCAACGCCCGCGCCAAATTTTTTGACGATATTCGGATGGGCGACAAGTCGTGCGCAAAATTCCGGCGGCGATAAAAACCCTGCCATCGGCTGGTGATAACCGCCAGCAACGCTTACCGCGTAGTCCATTGGAAATCCGTTATTCTCCAATATCTGCCTTGTTTTCTGCGTTTCGCCATCGTCCATATCCAGATGCGTCACGCCGCAGGCGCGCCATGACGGTAATTTCAATCCGGCCAGCAGGCTGCGCGCAAAGCTGAACGCATGTGCGTGGTAGACACCCATCGGCGATGCGTCAGCCGTCAGTTTCGGATAGACGATGCCGGCGGGATTGCCGGATGTTTCTTGTGCCGTTCCGTTATGCCGGTCGATCAATGTTACCTGATGCCCGCGCAAGGCCAGCGCATGGGCCGCGCTGCAGCCCGCGACGCCCGCGCCCAGCACGGCGATTTTCTTTGGCAAGGGCGCAGCTGCGTTTTCACCCGGCATCGCCGCCGTTGTGCTGCTCCACTTGAATCCAAAGCCTTTTACTTTCCTGACGTCAAACCCTGCCGCCGCCAGGCCGCGCCGCACATGTCCCGCCGATGAAAACGACGCGGCGGTGCCGCCCGGTTTCGTGCGTGCAGCGACCTGCGCATAGACATTTTCCGTCCACATATCGGGGTTATATTTCGGCGCAAAACCGTCAAGGTGCCATGCGTCGAATTTTCCATGCAATTGCGGCAGCACATCCGCGATATCGCCGAACAGCAATATCAATGTCACGCGCCCGTTCATGAAACGCAGCGTATGAAAACCCTCGATCAGCGGCGGATACTGTTCCAGCAAGGGCTGCGACCACGGCGACAATTCCCCGAAATGCGCGTAAATGGTTTCAAGGTCGCCGCGCGCAACGGGGTGTTTCTCGATGCTGGCGTAAACCAGTCGTGCATCCGCAGGGGCGGTTTTCGCGAATAACTGCGCGGTCAAAAGGAAGTTCAGGCCGCTGCCAAAGCCGGTTTCAGCGATATGGAACGCGCCTTTCGCATTTGCAAACCGGTCATGCAGCTTATTGCCGTCAAGATATACATAGCGCGATTCATCCAGCCCCTTTTTCAGCTGGAAATAGACGTCGCCGTAATCAAGGCTGCGCAGCTGTCCGTCGTCGGACCATTGCAAACGGGCGGGTTTCAATGCCAAAATAATATCCTGTCGCGGAATTATGTCACCGCCCGAGAATCACAGATGCGGCAGTCAAAGGCAAGAGCGTGATCAGCGTTTTATTCGTCTGCACAGGTAATATCTGCCGCTCCCCGACCGCCGAGGGCGTGTTCCGCCATCTGGTCGAGGATGCGGGGCTGGAGGATGAATTCAAGATCGCGTCGTCCGGCACCGAAAGTTATCACGTGGGCGACCCGCCCGATGCGCGGTCGCTGCGCATGGCCGCCAAATACGGCGTGTCATTGCAGGGCCAGAAGGCGCGGCATCTGTCGGCCGGGGATTACGCCGAATTCGATTATATTTTTGCGATGGATAGCGGGCATTTTTCGATTCTGCATGCCCGCGCCCCGAAAAACGCGCGCGCGAAAATCGCCATGTTCCTCGAATCCGGCGATGTGCCGGATCCGTGGTACGGGGCGGAACCCGATTTCGAGCATGTCTATGCGCTGGTGCGCAAGCGCTGCGAAGAATTGTTGATGACAATACGGAAGGCCCACAAAATATGATTACCCCCGCCCTGAAACTGGAAGTCGAGAAAGAGCTGAAAGGCCGCATCACCACGATTGCGCCGCTGTCGGCCGCGAACAACGCGCAGATTTATCGCATCGTGATCGACAACAAACGCGTGATGGTGGCGAAAGTGGCGGAGCGCGGCCTCGATACCGAGGCCTTCATGCTGCATTACCTGAAAACCCGCTCGCGCCTCGTCGTGCCGTCGGTGTTTTACAGCAACGAACACATTATCGTGATGGAATTCGTGGAAACGCAATACGGCCTCGACGATACCGGCCAGCGCATCGCGGCGGATATCCTGGCCGACCTTCACACCATCACGGCGGAGAATTACGGCTTCGAGCGCGATACGCTGATCGGGTCGCTGCGCCAGCCGAATCCGCAGACCAAAGACTGGCCCGCCTTCTTTGTCGAACAGCGCCTGCTGTATATGGCGCGCGAGGCGCTGAAGGAAACCAAGATCGACGCCAAAACGATGAAGTCGATTGAAAAACTGGCCGCGCGCGTGCCGGACATGCTGAAGGGTTACGCGAAACCGTCGCTTATTCATGGCGATGTCTGGGGCGGCAATATCCTCGCCTGCCGCGGGCGCATCGCGGCCTTCCTCGATCCCGCGATCTATTACGCCGATCCGGAAATCGAGCTGGCGTTTATCAAGCTCTTCTCGACCTTTACCGATACCTTCTTTAACCGCTACAACGATATCCGGCCGATCCGCGCCGGCTTCTTTGAACAGCGCGCGGATTTATACAACCTGTACCCGCTGCTGGTGCATACGCGTCTGTTCGGCGCGTCCTATGCGCGCAAGGTGCAGCGGTTGTTGGAGAAGTTCGCTTAAACCAGATGGCTGCCGAACAGCCCGATGGTCTTCTTCACGAAGGCCTCGGTCGTATCGACGCCGAATTGTTCGGGTTTCAGCTTTTCATCGACGACCAGCGTGGTGAGGCCGTGGCACAGGCTCCAGATCGCAACGGTCAGGAAACGCGCGTCTTCGCCGCCCTGCTCGCGCTTCGACAGCGCCGCCGATATCAATGAATAGCTTTTGCCTGCGGTCATGGCGAGCGTCGGAAAACGCTTCATGTCCGACAATTCACGGCCGAACATCAGCTGGAACAGCGGCTTGTTTTCAGTGGCGAAGCGGATATAGCTGACGGCCAGACGTTCGATGCGCGTTTGCGTATCGGGTGCGCCGGTTGCGTCTTCGGCCATTTGCAGGGCAAGGCGCTGGAATCCGGTTTCGGCAACCGCTGCCAGCAATTCGTCCTTGTCGCCGAAATGGCTTTCATAGAAAGCGGTCGGCGTGACGCCGGTCGCCTTGGCCAGCGCGCGGAGCGAAAGCCCCGCAACGCCGTCGCGCTTCAAGATTTCAAGTGCGGCGGTGATTGCGGCTTCGCGCAAATTGCCGTGGTGGTAGCGGAATTTTTTCTGTAAATCAGCTTTGTGCGTGGCAGTCATTGTTTAGAACTCCCCATGTAGCACACCCCGTTAAGCATCCCCTGTTTAGTATCCTTGCATCGTTCAGATATACCGTCAATAGGGGGTTGAGTTTTCGGCATGTGCAGCGCATGATTCGTAAAATTCATTATGGAGCATGTACGGCCATGACAGCGTTTTCACCGCGTAAAAATGCAACGCCCGCGACTTATTCCAAAGAAACCCGCGGCGAAAATTTTTTTGCGAACGACCTGAACGCGCAGCGCGTATTGGAACGCATCGCGCCGGAAATGCTGGAACGCAATTTCGACCGGCTGAAAGATTTCGGCGCATTCGTCGGCGGGCAGCTTGACGAACAGGCGGCTTTTAGCGACCGCACCGCCCCGCCGCAGCTGGAGACGCACAATAAACTGGGCGAGAAAAAAAGCCGCGTGATCTTTAACGCCAAATACGAAGCTGCGCATCAGGAAGCCTATAAGCGCGGCGCGATCGGCCTTTCCTTCGCCGATAAAGACGCGGAACCGCATCTTCTCAGCTTCACGATGGGTTATATGCTGTCGCAATCCGATATTTCCGTGCATTGCCCCGTCACCATGACGGGCGCGGTTGCCTATGTGCTGGATAAATTCGCGCCCGCCGATGTGCGCGAAGCGTACCTGCATGAAATGACGCGCATGGACGGACTGACCAAAACAGGCGGCACCTGGGCGACCGAGCTGCATGGCGGGTCGGATGTCGGCGCGACCACCACGGTTGCGAAAAAGGACGGTGAAAAAACGACGTTGCACGGATTGAAATGGTTTACCAGCAACGCCACTTCCGGCCTTGCGCTGGCAACCGCCCGTCCCGAAGGTGCGCCTGCGGGCAGCAAAGGGTTGGGGCTTTACCTTGTCCCCAGCCA
>JADYYV010000317.1 GCA_020853455.1 Alphaproteobacteria bacterium
CGTCGTTTCAACCGGCTTTTTGGCTTTTGCACCCGCCATCAGAACGCCTGACCGATGCTGAGATAGACCTGATACGCGCTCGATGCCGTTTCCTTGTTGGTGACAGGCACTGCGACGTCCAGCCGCAACGGGCCAAATCCCGTGTAATAACGCAGGCCCACACCCGCACCGACCGACAGGTCGCCCATATCGGGAAACAGCCCGTTATTGACTTCGCCCGCATCGACGAAAGCGACCGCGCCAAGAGTGTCGTTGAATTTGAACCGCGCCTCCGCCGAACCTTCGATGATCGAACGGCCGCCCTCGGGGCTGCCGGTACGCACGGGACCGACTTCCTGATAACCGAAGCCGCGCACCGACCCGCCGCCGCCCGAATAAAAACGCTCCGTCGCCGGCAGCGATGCTGTGGCAGGGCCAAGGATGCTGCCGATTTTCGCGCGCCCCGCCAGAACCACGTTCTTGCCAACCGCATGATATTTGCGGGCGGAAAATTCGGTTTTGAGGAACAGCGGCTTGTCGCCGACGGCGGCGATGTACGGCTCGACGTTCCCGTTGAGCAGCCAGCCCTTTGTGGCATCCAGCGCGTTGTCGCGGCTGTCATAAATCAGCCCCTGCGGGAATGACAACAGCAGGAAGTCGTCGGTCTGACGCGTCACTTCGTCTTCGATTTTCTTGAAAGACAGTTTTGCGCCTGAAGAACCGGACAGGCGCTTACTGAACTTGCGGCTGAGGGTCAGTCCGCTTTCGATTCCGGTCGTGAGGTAACCGTCCGTATCTTCGCGCTTGAGCGCTGCGTTGAGTGCGATCTGCTGGTCTTTGCGGAGGAAAAACGGCTTGGTCAGCGTACCCGATAATTTCTGCAGGATCGGCGACAACGTCAATTCGGTATCAAGGCTTTCTGCCTGCCCGAACAAGTTGCGGTGTTTCCAGCCCAGCGTCACGCCGGGGCCCTCGTCGGAATAATAGCTCACGCCCGCGCTGATGGTGCGGGGCGCGCGCTCGGTTACGCGGACCGTCACAGGAACACGGCCATTGCGCGGGCGCGCATCGGGCAGCTGGAAATCTACGGCTGAAAACAAGCCGCTTTCGAACAGGGCGACGCGCAGCTCCTCCAGCCTGGCGCGGTCAAAACAATCGCCCGCTTTCCAGTTCGGCAGCTTGCGCAGGTAGGCTTCCTGCACATCCTTGTTGCCCTCGAACGTCAGGTTACCGAAGGTCGATTGTCCGGCGGCCGTAACCTTGAAAGCAATGGAGGCGGTCTTTGCCTTACGGTCAAGCGTGACTTCGTTTTCAACGTCGAGCGCGAAAAAGCATTTTCCGTGCGCAATGTCATCGTGAAGCTGCCTTTGGGCCAGCAGGGCTTTTTCCGCGTCCAGCACCTGGCCTTTTTGCAGCGTTTTCAGGTGTCCGGCATAGATGCCGGGACTGACGCTGATATCGGCGATTTTATATTGTTCGCCGCTTGTGACTTTATAAACCCCGCTCCACGGCTTCTGGCCGGCGGAAAAATTGACGTTGCTGTCGTAATAGCCCTTTGAATCCATATACGCCTTGAGGTCGTCGCGCAGGCTGCGCGACTTGGCGGCTTCGTAATATGCGGCGTCCGGGTTGGAAGGTTTCAGCGGCGTGATTTCCGCTGCGCGGTTATCAAGAAATTTTTTCACGTCGTCATTCAGTGAAACCTGTTTTTCAAGTCCGCTTAGTTTGTAATCCGCCTTTTGCGCGAAAACTTCCGGCAGGCAGGCGGACAACGCGCATGTGCCCGCCAGCAGCAGGAGATAAAATGCCCAGTGTCTCAACTTGGTCATCACGCGCGAAATTCGCCCTTAATTTATGTCGTTGGTGCAAAACAGGTAAACGATCAGCGATGCCGACAGCGCGGCGATAATCAGGTTCAGCAACAGCGCAAGATGGGGGTTCGCCTGTTCCGGTATCTCGACCGGCTTCAGCGATTTGAGTATGCCGCGATATTGTTTGGCGGCGGCGGCGGAAAAAAAACAGCCCAGCAGGATGAAGGCGATACCGAACCAGAACGGGCCGCCGCGCTCCGGCTCCGCTGTTTTTTCAATCATCATTTTCATGTAAAGCCCGAAGCGCTCCACGGCGAAACCGAAGGCCATCAGGGTGAGCGCAGTGCGGTTCCATGCCAGCGCCGTGCGTTCGGCTGCGAAATAGACGCGGGGATCGTTGAGTTCGGACATGTTGTTTTCAGCCTTCTGCACGTCATGCAAGTGATTGAATTATCAGCGTATTTTTTTACGGATTTTTAAAGTCCGCCCATGCTAACACATTGAAATCAAAGGACATAAAAAATTCGGCTGTGTGCAAAACGCGTCGAAAACGCGTTAAAAAAGTGGTCGGAGTGCAGGGATTCGAACCCTGGGCCTCTAGCTCCCGAAGCTAGCACTCTACCAGGCTGAGCTACACTCCGATTAGGGGAACGTCATTGTTTCGCATATTTTCAGGAATCGCGCAATTGGATTCGGCCCTGATTTGACAGACGATGCAATCTTGTTTATTATGTAAATAGTTAACATTCGTTTAACGGGGATGCGCATGCAGTCAGACAGGGCAAAAATAATTGGCGATTTCAACGCTTTGTATGCCATCGTGTCGATGCGCCACAGCGGGCCGACCGATACCGGCTTCGGTCGCCAGAAAAAATGGAATGGCGTGACGGCCGGCCAGTGCCGCCGGCATGTGCGGTTTGTTCAGAACAACGAAGTCAGCGCATTTCTGGATACGCGCCGCAGTGAAATGGTTTTCAGCCGCGGCTGCGCGCAAAAGCTCGGCGCGCTGCTGTCGCAGATCAATATTCCCGTTCAACCGCAAAAGTAATCAATTCGGCCAAATCTTCGGAAATCCGGTTTTTCGGCAGGTCGGCGAGCAATTGGCGTCCGCGCGCGGCGTATTCGCGCGCCATCGTGAGCGATTGTCCGATGGCGTTGTGGCGGTGGAAAATCCGCACAGCTTCTTCGAAATCGCCGTCTTTTTGATTCACGTCGCCCATCGTGCGCTGCCAGAATTCGCGTTCCGCCGGCGTCGCGTTTTTGAGCGCCAGCAGCACCGGCAGCGTCATTTTTCCTTCGCGGAAATCATCGCCCAGATTTTTGCCGAGCGTTTCGGCGGAAGCGGTGTAATCGAGAATATCGTCCGAAATCTGGAACGCGATACCAAGGCACATGCCGTATTCGCGCATCGTCATACATTCGCCCGCCGCGCGGTTCGCCACAACCGCACCCGTTTCGCAGGCGGCAGCGAACAACTCCGCCGTTTTTGACGCGATGACTTTGATGTATTGATCCAGCGTGGTGTCGAGGTTGTTTGCGGTGGTCAGCTGCAAAACCTCGCCTTCCGCGATCACGGCGGAAGCGTTCGAGAGAATGCGCAAGACATCCAGCGAGCCGTCTTCGACCATCAGTTGGAACGAACGGCTGAACAAGAAGTCGCCGACCAGCACGGCGGCTTCGTTGCCGAAAATCGCATTCGCCGAGGGCAGCCCGCGCCGCTGGTCGCTTTCGTCAACGACATCGTCGTGCAGCAGCGTCGCGGTATGGATGAACTCGACGCAGGCCGATAATTTATGCTGCCGTGTGCCGGAATAACCGAAAAGCGCCGCCGAAGCGAGCGTCAGCAGCGGCCGGATGCGCTTGCCGCCCGCACCGATCAGGTGGCTCGCCAGCTGCGGAATCAGCGGGATATCGGATTGCATACGCTCGATAATGATCGCATTGACCGCGGTCAGGTCGGGCTTCAGCGCAGCCGCCAGCCGGTCGAGCGGGTTGGCGGCGGGAGCAGCGGGATTGGCAGGTTTTGACAGCGTCATTATCGCCTGTATATTGTTGCGGTATCGACTATACTCAATTCTCCCCTGATATAGCAAAAAGACCGGACAAAAACACTCTTTATGCAAGAAATTTTCAGAACCAACGAACCCGCCGAGACCGCCTTCGTCAAATCGCTGCTGGAAAGCGCGAAAATCAAGTATTTCATCTTTGGCGAACACCTGAC
>JADYYV010000318.1 GCA_020853455.1 Alphaproteobacteria bacterium
AAATGATTTTTATCTTGAACAACGCTGTTTAGCGCCATTTGGGTTATCTGTTTAGCGAATTCTCGATTTTCTTTGGATTCTTTTTGCAGGAAGCGAATAAGCTTTTCGTTCTCGCTGCTTTTATTTAATAGCCTGTTCCAAACGGCCTGCATAATTTTGGGAACTAAAAAGGTTGCAAGCTTGCCCCATAGTTGGGGATACATTGCCATTTGTCCTGTGGCAACTAAAGATTGAAAGCCTAGAAATACTGAACCGCTTTGGGGTGCTGAGCTGTACATTTTAAAATGATAGATCGATCTAGTTCCGGGCGCTTTCCCGTGTTCAAATACGTATAGTGCTTGATTATAGATTCTGGAGGTACCTTCTATTGAGCGCCCAAATTGGACGGCATCCATGAGATGTTTATCTGCATCTAGGCCTGTGTATGAGATTTTTAATGCGGACAATGGACCAGATATAGCATCAAGTTTTTTATTCATTTTTAACCATCTTTTTTAAAATAGTTGCATCAATGAGGTCGGGCTAAATGATTTACAGCCGCGCCCTGTGCCAATATGCGCATTCACTAAAGAGATTCGCAAGCGTGCGATTTAAAATGCGACCGAAACCCCAGTAAACATGCGGGTTTCGGGCTATTCCGAAGGATTGGAGGACAGGCGAAAAGATTGGAGTAAACTAATCTTTTCTAATTATTTCTTCCTTCAAGGCTGTCTAATCGGCGATAAATGCGCCTTTCCATTTCGTGCAAATATCCTAAAAGCACTATTACTAAGCCGAAGATGGATATTTTCAGTCTAGTAATTTCATTTAAGGATTTTCCCCACGAATAAACACGAATGGACGCGAATAGGATTATTGAAGGCGCAGGGGGATAGTGTTTATAGCCTGCGGTGCTTTTATCGGTGTTCATTCGTGTTTATTCGTGTTTATTCGTGGGCGTTTTTGACTGGCTTGGGTCTTCGCCAAGAGGTGCTCAAAAAGAGAGAGCGGGTCGTTTTAAAGCGATTTCAGAGTTTTTCTTCCCGCTACGCGCTGGTTAAATCCCGAAAGTAAAAATATTTCCCATTCTGGTCATTCGTGTTATAATAACTATTATTAACAATTCATAAGAGATTGCTATGTCCAAACGCCCCGCCACCCCCTCCATAAAGCCCAAAAGCGTTGCGCTCGGCACGCATTTTGAAGGTTTTATCAAGCAGCAGGTGAAAAGCGGTCGTTATAACAACGACAGCGAAGTGGTGCGGGAAGGTTTGCGGCTGCTGGAGGAACGGGAGCAGGAGCGGGCGATACGGCTGCAGAAACTGCGCGGCGATATCCAGAAGGGCATCGACAGCGGACGCGGCAAACCTGCCGATAAGGTGCTGGATCGTTTGACGCGCAAATATCAGGGCAAATCGGAATAACATGCGCGTCGTTTTCTCGCGCCAGGCCGAAGCCGACCTTGAAGCTATTGGCGATTACATCGCCGCCGACAATCCGAAAAAGGCCGTAACCTTCATCAAAAAAATGCAGCGTCGCTGCGATGCGCTGGCGACTGCGCCGGATGCGCATCCGCTGCGGCCGGAATTGCTGGACGGCGTACGCGCCTGCATCCATGGCAAATACATCATTTTTTATCGCCATATCGGGCGGGAGATTGTGATCGACCGTATCCTGCACGGGGCGCGCGATATTGCCGGATTGTTCAAAAGACCTGAATAATTATATATATTTATCAATAGTATAGTCGCAATTTTTGACAACCGCGGTTTATTGTCATATTGTTCCCCAAGGCCAACGCACTCCCGACAGGTGGTTTTAAGGCTTTGATGTTTCCCGCCTGTCCTTGCTTCCCGTTGCCAAAACAGCCGCGACATTTTTTGGGCCTGACAGGCGGGAGTGACCAGCGATGAATTTGCGCGAGAAATATGCGGCGGCGCAGGCCGCGCGGCCGTGGCAGCTGGGTGCCGACCGGGCGCAGATGAATTACGCGCTGATGACCTTCACGCAAAATATCCCGCAGATGATGCAGACCGCGATCGACCGCGTGAGCGCCGGCGAAATCGTGGACGCCAAGCGCGACGCGCTGTTCGCGCAGGTGGCCGAGATCACCGGCGGCTGGCGCCATTACGGCGACCTGCGCGACAAGCTGAAAAAATTCGCCGAACTGCCCGCGATGCAGGGGCTGAAGGCCTATCTTTCCGACCCCGCGGTCGATATCGCGTTCACCGCGCATGTATCGGGCCGCTATGCGCAGGGAAGCTATATCGAGACGCTGCGGCTGGCCATCAATCCCGACCAGCCCTTCGCCGCCAGCACGATCAACTATGCCGACGCTTCCAAAAGCGAAAAGCTCGAAATGACCGAAAACGACAAGCTCGCCTGGACGGGCGGCACCAAGCCGAAGATGGCGGCGCCGGCGCTGAAATCACCCGCTAAGCCGTAAATTATTGTTTTTTATAGATTTTTTGAGTAATCGCGCGGATTTATTATTTGACATAACTGCGCATCTCCTGTATCCTTATCCAGTCAATTCAGGGCGCAGGGGGATTCTTCATGGCGGACGGCACGGCACAGGACGGGGAAAAGGGTTTTACGGGCTACCGCTATTTGCTGGATGTCGCCGACA
The DNA here is from genome assembly GCA_020853455.1 of Alphaproteobacteria bacterium. Lineage (GTDB taxonomy): Bacteria > Pseudomonadota > Alphaproteobacteria > Micavibrionales > UBA2020 > JAPWJZ01. The sequence goes on from JADYYV010000318.1 coordinate 2,609, forward strand.
GCCGCCAGTTCGCGCTGCGCTACGAAGACGGCGCGCCGCGCCCGCCCATCGACGTTTTTGCCGTGATGCCGAAGGAAAAAGGTTTCCGCGCGAACGAAGTCGTCTTCGCGCTCGACGATGAATTCAGAGTCACGACGCGCAAAGACGGCAGCCTTGCCGTGGAAACGACCGCCTACCAGTTTTTGACGGACGACAAGGGCGTGGTGCGCCGCCTCACGCTGACGCCGGTTGATTTCGATGTGACGCTCGATACTTCCGCGCCGGTTGCGGTCGCGGTGCTGACGCTCTCGGGTGACGCGCGCGCGACGATGGCGGAGGAAAGTTTCGCGCAAGGATTCCCGCGCCGCTTCACCTATCCGCTCGAAGATGAACAGGTCACGCGCACGGCGGCGGGCGCTTCGGTCGATGCGTCGGTCGTGCAGTCCTTTGCGCTGCCGCCGCACCAGAAGGGCGGCGCGTTCCTTGCCCGTGTGGGCGTGCATCAATCGGTGGGCGCGGCAATCGCGCGCGAATTGCTGCCGGCCAGGGAAGCGCCGCTAAAACCCGCCGCGCCCGCGCCCGCGCAAAAAGTAACCGGCGGTTTTTCCAGCCCCGATGCGCAGACGCTGGTCGAGAAAAAAGACCTCGGCGACGGCGACACGCTGAAGATCGTGTTTAATTTCGAAAGCCGCCGCGTGACGGAAAGCGTGCTGAGTGCCAGGGGCGTCGCGCTGACCAGCCATAAATTCAGGGATTACGACGAAACCGCGCTGGAAGCGGCGTTCCAGCAGCTGCAAAAACTCGGCGGATCTCCGCGCCCGCTGGAGGGCGTGAAGAAGCCGGCGACATTGAAAACGCCGAAAACGCCGTAAATTCGCGCCGTTCTTTTAAGCGGCCCTATCCCACAATCCCGGATAGCGCGCGATCATGCCGCCGGTATCGAATTCCAATACATCCTCGTATCCCTGACTTGGGGCGGCGTACTGAAAACTCGTCTCGCCGATGCGCGTGAAATTCTGGGGCAGGGGCTTCAGCGTCTGCGTCGACAGGTCGAACCATGCGGAAACGATTTCCGTCGTCTCCGCGCCCGCGTTTTTCAGCGCATGGAACTGGCAGAAATTGGTGGCGGGGGTAAAGCTGAGATCGAGGCTGTCAAGGCCGCGGCAGCTTGGCACCGGCTTGCCGTTATGCATCCAGCCCGACGCCGCGCGGCGGATGGTATGGCTCACCGCGTTGTCGCCGATAAATCCTTCGATGGTGGCGGATTGCGTGGCACCATCCGTATCCATCGTCACGTCGTAGTTCAGCGCGGCGGGCAGGCCTTCGTGCAGGAACACCGCATTGCCGCGCAGCCGCGCGCCGGTGGATGACAGCTCTAAGCGGCAGGCATCGAGGCCGGGGGTGTCTTTGCGTTCCCAAAGGAAGCTGAGTGCGGGCATGGGGTTCTCCTTCAAGCCGTGATCTATAGCAAACAGCGCGCACCCCGCGCCATACCCTCGCAAAAACCGCCGGATTATGTCTATTTGCAGCGCAGCAAAAGGGCGGGCGCGGGAGATTCTTGATATTGACTTTATACATAAAGGGGCTAGGCTCGTGACCTGCAATATATAACGTCTGGTTCAAGGGTAAACAGTGGCTCAGGATACGTCCGCAGCTCCGCCATCCGCCCCCGCCGTGAATACGCCCCGCGTATTTACGATCACCCCTGATCGCCCTTTTCTGGAAGACCTCGCGCGCGGGATTTTGAAACAGGTCGGCAACGACCCGCTGAAACTCTCCGATTACACCGTCCTCGTGCCCGACCGCGAGACGCGCGACCTGTTGCGGCAGGCCTTCATGGAACAACTGGGCGGCAAGCCCGGGATTATGCCGCGCATCGATGCGCCGGGCGATGTCGACCGCGACGATCTGGGGCTGAAGGTTTCGGGCAACCCCGTGCTGTCGCAGGCTTTGATGGACATCCCGCCCGCCGTGCCGCGCCTGCACCGCCAATTGATGCTGGCCGAAGAAATTTTGAAAATCCCCGGCATGGCAAGCTCCGTGCAAAAGGCGATCAAGCTGGGCGGTGAATTGGGTTCGTTCCTTGATGAACTGCAGCGCAACGACATTGAACTGAAAAACGTCGAAAAACTCGCACCGAAAGAATTCCGCGCGCAATGGTCGCAGACGGCCGAATTTTTAAAGATCATCACCGAAACATGGCCGGCGAAGCTGGAACAGCTGGGCATGGTCGATCCCGAAGAACACCGCAACGCGCTCCTGGAAATTCAGGCGCTGCACTGGCGCAATAACCCGCCGGGCAAACCCATGATTGCCGCGGGCTTTACCGATACCACGCCCGCCGTCGTATCGATGCTGCAGGCGGTGGCCGCGATGCCGCAGGGCGCGGTGGTGCTGCCGGGCGTCGACCGCCAGACCGATGCGAAAAGCTGGGATGTTTTAACCCCCGTCCACCCGCAATTCATGTTCAAAAAACTGCTGGGCGAACTGGGCGCGGAACTGAAGGACGTGCAGGGCTGGGATGCGGATTTGCCGAAAACCACCGTGCGCGCCACCAACGCCGCCGCGCGCGTGAACAATGGCCGCGCGAAACTGCTCCGCGAAGCGATGCGCCCGTCGGGCACGACCGAAGGCTGGGCGGGGCTGAAGGCGCGCAAACAGGGCCGCAAGAAAGCGGCCAACGACGATGAAAGCGCGCGCGAGATCGACCCGAAAGCGCTGCAAGGCATGGATCTGATTACCGCAGGTTCCCCGCAGGAAGAAGCATCCGTCATCGCGCTCAAGATGCGCGAAACGCTGGAAACGCCCGATAAAACCGCGATGCTGGTGACGGGTGACAGATCATTGGCCCGCCGCGTCGCCGCCAAACTGCGCTACTGGAAAGTGGATGTCGAAGACAGCGCGGGCAAATCGCTCGCGGAATCGCAGGCCGGCATATTCCTGCTCGCGACCGCCAATATGGCATCCGAAGAATGGTCGCCCGTGCCGCTGCTGGAGGCGCTGAAACATCCGCTGGCCGCCAACGGCGAAGCCCGCGCAGCATTCGCGCAAAAAGTATCGCAGCTGGAAGACATGGCGCTGCACGGCCCGCGCCCCGGCGCCGGTGCCGAGGGGCTGAAGGATACGCTGACCGCCGCCTTCAACCGCGCCGCGCGCCGCCCGAAAGATTCCCCGGGCTACCGCGCGCCCGAAATCCTCGCTGCCGAAAAAACCGCGCTGATCGATTTCACCGACCGCCTTCAAGTCGCGGGCAAGGCGTTTTTCGAGAAGATGGACACCGATGCCCCGCTGCCCTTCGCCGACTTCCTCGATGAACATATCCGCTTCGCCGAAGCGATGGCGAAGACCGACAAGGAAACGGGCGCGGAGAAATTATTGCGC
>JADYYV010000319.1 GCA_020853455.1 Alphaproteobacteria bacterium
GCGACGCGAGCCAGACGTTTTCGTTCCAGAGGTCGACGATGCCGCTGAGGCTGTCATCGGTCTCGTTCAGGAAGCAGGAAATGGGCAGGCCGCGATCGGTGCCGCCGTTCGACAGAACGGGGGTGGCGGGCATGAACCACAATTTGGATATATAGTCATAAAGACGCTGGGCATGGGCCGCGTCGTCCGAATAGGACATGGCGACGCGCGCAAAAAGATCCTGGAAAGATTCGCCCGGAAGCAGGTAACGGTCCAGCAACGTCGCCTTGCCGAATTCCGTCAAATTGGAATCACGCGCGCGGTCAATAGTAACCTTGGCGCCCTTCGCCACTTGTGCAACATCAAACATGAATCGTCTCCCCGTAATACTTCGCTTTTTGCTTTTTTTTATTATTTTCCGCTTCGACTCTCCGCGATAAGCCCTTCAAATTGATTGAAAAGCGAACCTTGGAAATACAGGTAAAGGCACTAAGCCTTGTGACCTGATAAGAGAAAGCATACCACATCTTGGGGGTCTGTCTAGAAATCGGGGCGACAAAAATTTTCAGTTGAGGCCATGTTTTATCTTGACCCTCAACATTGCTTGGGAAAAACGCGTCTTCCCGTTCTAAAAAAAATTTTCGCCGCGAACCGCTCATTTTTCCTATCCACGGCAGTCAGGCAAAATCATTCTGACTGTTATAAAGATATGGTAAGAACGGACGCAAATTTCCACTATTTGAGTCGGTCCAGAATAGCAGCAGATCGTTAAACAACCGTTAAGATCGCGGCGCGGGGTCCGGCGCGGGAAATTCGCAATAATGTTTCAAAATAAGCGCAGATTTTTTCCGCCGAAGGCCCATACCGGCGAAAGCCGGTATCCAGTTCATGTGACTTCTACCGCAATATCGAGATATCAATTTTATAAACTGGATCCCGATTTTCATCGGGATGGTGCTTCGCGCGCTTACGGTGCTTTCGGTTTGAACGTCGCCGTGCGCGGTGCCGCGATTTTTTCGCCCGCGCCGGTTTTCATGCGCTGGAATTGCGCATCCACCGCCGCCTTGCGCAGAATTTCCGCGCGGCGTTCCACCACGATATTGATTTCCGATTCCAGCACGGTTTCGATTTCAAACGTCATATGCCGCGCTTCATCCAGCGCCGTGTTGCCCGTGCGGGCGCGCAAATTTTCATCGATGCCGTTTGCCAGCAGCGCACGCACCACATCGGCCGCCGCGTCTTTGTCATCCGCCCAGATCGCGTAATGCAGCGCGCTTTGCTGATCAAAGTTCACGGCGTTGATGCGCGCGCCGTGCTTCACCAGCGCGTTCACGCAATCCGCGCAGCCCGCGCGCGCGGCCGACATCAGCGGCGTATATCGCTGGTCGTTGCCCGCATTCGCGTCAGCGCCCCGGTCCAGCAGCCATTCGACCGCGTGCAGATGTTTTTTGGATGTCGCCACCAAAAGCGGCGTTTCGCCGATGATATTGCGCGCATGGATATCCGCGCCCGCTGCCAGCAATATTTCCATCACTTTCACATGCCCGTGATGCGCCGCCAGATGCAGCGCGGTCGTGCCATGCACCTGTTTCATCGCCTTGTCGGCGACCGCCTGCTTTGCCAGGTTCGGATAGGCCGCCAGCATATTGCGCACGCCCTGGTCATGGCCGCGCGACGCAAGATCGAGGAATTGTTCCAGCAGCGCGGCTTTCGACATTACGGCTGCGCCCCCGCTTTGGGTTTCTTTTTGAAATGCGCGGTCGCAGGCACGTGCAGCGGCTTGCCCGCGCCATGCTCGAACGGGGCGGCCAGCTTGCCGAAACATTCCTTATAGGTCGCCACGTCGCGGCGCTGGCGCGTCAGCAGCGCGATTGCCGCCTTGTTTTTAATGAAATCGGCGATCGCATCTTTGCCTGCGTCCCGCGCCTCGTCCTCCGCCGTATTGCCCTCCAGATTGCGCGCCTGCGCGTTGATGCCGCGATCCAGCAGGAACTGGATCACCGGCTGCGGGCAGGGTTCGGCGTGGATGGCGAAATGCAGCGCGGTATCGCGCGCGTCGCTGCGCTCGTTTATTTTCGCTTTATGGTCCAGCAGGTGGCTGGCCGTTTCCAGCGCGGCGTTGCGCGCCGCATACATCAGCGGCGTATAACCCTCCGACGCCTTGTGGTTGGCATCCGCGCCGCGATCCAGCAGGAATTTCGCCACATCGGCGCGCGCGAACATGGCGGCCTCCATCAGCGGCGTCTGGCCCAGAAAATCTTCCGCATCGACCTTTGCCTGCGCCTGCACAAGATCCTGCACGATGCCCAGATGCCCGTTTCGCGCCGCCAGATGCAGGGCGGTTGTATTGACCGTCATGCCGCTTGCGTCTTTCTTGCGCGTCGTATGCACAAGGCCTTTGAAATTGCGGAGCATGTCATCGACGGTCGCGCGGTCGCCGTTTTCCGCCGCCGCCAGAAAGCGCGCGGCCAGCTGCTTGCGAGTCGTGCCCGAAATCGGGCCCGTGGGTCTGGCGCTGCGGCTGTTGAATGGCTGCTTCATATATGTCCGTGTGAATGGCGCGATTTACATTTGCATAACACGCAAATTCCGGCGCGAATAGATGATTCGTCCGTTTCAATATTACGGAATACTAATAAAGTTGCTGACTCCGGACTCTGGCGGGGTTCAATCTTGCTGAATAACAGCTGTTCATGGTCATTTTCGGTTTATTTTCAGCGCCTTGTTGACAATGTTGCAGTGCGGAAGCAGATTGCGCTCACGAAACAAAATGTCGCCGTTAAGAAAAAGCAAAAACGCTGCGGCTGACATAACAAAGAAAGACTTTAGGTGTGCAAATGAACAACGATTTCTCCAATACGAACAACTTCTTCTCCCGCTCGATCGTCTCGGCCTTCACGACCTCGACGAAAGCCAGCGAAGCCGGCCGCCATTACGTGCGCGCGCGCCATCATCATGTCGAGGCTCCCCGCCACGGCCTGGATTACACCCGCGTCCACGTGAACATCGGCCCCCGCGACGATGGTCGCGCTCCTGCGATGGTCATGGCATAACGATATAGGTCTTGCGGGGTGTGGGTTGGCCTAGTATGAATCCTTTGACTTAAAAGGATTTCATCGATGGCCAAACGCTCCCGCAAAACCAAGATCGTCGCGACCCTCGGCCCGGCTTCTTCCACGCCGGAAATGGTCAAAGCCCTCTATGAAACCGGCGTCGATGTATTCCGCCTGAATTTCAGCCACGGCAACCACGAAGACCACCAGAAAAGAATCCAGATCATCCGCGACCTTGAAAAGGAATGCGGCTGCCCGATCGGCGTTTTCGCCGATTTGCAGGGCCCCA
>JADYYV010000320.1 GCA_020853455.1 Alphaproteobacteria bacterium
CACCGCATGTCCACCATCGTCTTCAATACTTACGAAGAATTCGAAAAAGTCCCGAACGTGCCGTTTTCCTATGGCCGCGCGGGCACGCCGTCCAGCGCCGCGTTCGAGGAAGGCATCGCGCTGATCGAAGGCGCGTATAAAAGCGTCGCCACCTGTTCCGGCCTATCCGCGATTTTAACGACGCTGATTGCCTTCGCCGAGCAGGGCGACCACCTGCTGCTGCCCGACAACGTCTATGGCCCCAGCCGCAAGACCTGCGAAGCCATCCTGCGCAAATTCGGCGTCGATGTGGAATATTACCCGCCCATGATCGGCGCGGGCATCGAAAAACTGTTCCGCAAAAACACGCGCCTGCTGTTTATCGAAGCACCCGGTTCGCTGACCTTTGAAGTTCCCGATATCGGCGCGTTTGTCGCCGCCGCGAAAAAGGCGGGCATCAAGACCGCCATCGACAACAGCTGGGGCACGCCGCTGTTCATGAAACCGCTGGACCTCGGCATCGATGTATCGGTTATGGCGGCGACCAAATACATCGCGGGCCATTCCGACGTGATGCTGGGCGTGGTATCGGCAACCGAAGAAGCATGGCCTGCGGTCAAGCGCGCCGCGCTGATGCTGGGCCTCTGCGGCGGATCGGAAGAATTGTATCTGGCGACGCGCGGGTTGCGCACGCTGCATGTGCGCCTGCCGCACCACCAGAAATCGGCGCTGGAAATCGCCAGCTGGCTGCAGCAGCAGCCGCAGGTGAAACGCCTGCTGCACCCCGCTTTCGACAGCTGCCCGGGGCATGAGAACTGGAAAAAATATTTCAGCGGATCGACCGCCACCTTCAGCGTCATCCTGCACGAAACGCGCCGCGATAAAATCGCCGCGATGCTGAACGGCATGAACATCTTCCGGCTGGGATTCAGCTGGGGCGGGTTTGAATCGCTCTTGTTCCCCGAACAGCCGACCCCAATCCGCACCGCCGAAAAATGGCCGGAAGACGGTTTTTCCCTGCGCATCCATGTCGGGCTCGAAGACGTGACCGATTTGCAGCAGGACCTTGCACGGGGGTTACAGCGCCTTGTCGAATGAGTTTTTCGGCCTCGACATCGGCGGGCTTGCGAACCGCGTCGATACGACCGGCATCGAAAACAAATTCCTGTCCTATATCTATTTTTACTGGATGCTGGCGAAACAGGCGGCGCAGCAGCATCCCTATATTTTCGCCGCTCTTTCCACCGTCTTGCTGGCGGGGGTCATTTTCGGGCTGATATACATCAACAGCGAGCAGTTCCTGCTCTGGCGCGGCAAGCGCGGATCGCGGCGCGCGATGCTGCGGCTGTCCCGCCGCCTGATGCGCCGCCGCATCCACAAGGACCTGAAGGCCGAAGCCAAAAGCCTGCTGCGTGAAGCAAAACGCGGTCAGGGCTGGGCGATGTATAACCTTGGCACACGCATCGGTTCCGCCGACGACCGCTGCTTCAAGAGCCACCGCGCGCTGTCGTTCCTGTGGCTGAAAAAAGCCGCAGCGCAGGACGAGCAGGCGCGCGAAATGATGTATTCCGACCCGACATCGGCCACTCATGTGCATGACGAGGAAAACGACGCCGACCCGTTCAAGGAATTGAAGAACATGGTCGGCCTCGAAAACGTCAAGAAATCGGTCGCAGATATCACCAGCCGCACGCGCCTGTTCGAAAAACGCAAAGCCGCAGGCCTGCCCGTGCAGCAGCCCGCGCTGCATGCCGTGTTTCTGGGCAATCCCGGCACCGGCAAAACCACCGTCGCCCGTATTCTGGGGCGCGCGCTGAAGCAGGTCGGCTATCTCTCGCGCGGGCATGTTGTCGAAGTTTCCGAAGGCGAGCTGATCGGCGAATATGTCGGCCAGACGCCCATCAAGGTGCATCGCAAGATCCAGCAGGCGCTGGGCGGCGTGCTGTTTATCGACGAAGCCTATGCCATGCTGAACGCCGAGGGCCAGGGCGGGTCGTTTTCCCAGAGCGCGAGTGCGACGCTGGTGAAATACATGGAAGACCTGCGCCACGACCTGGTCGTGATCGTGGCGGGGTATCCGGCGGAGATGATCGAATTCCTCGATTCCAACCCCGGCCTGAAATCCCGCTTTACGGAACTCATCGTATTTCCGGATTACGAAGCCGAGGAGCTGGTGAAAATCTACCTGCGCTCCGCCCGCGACCAGAAATACAAGCTCGACAAGGCGGCCAAGGACAGCCTTCACGGCATGATGGCGGAAGCCAAGGAAAACTTTACCCATAACTTGTCCAACGGGCGCTTCGTGCGCAACCTTTTCGAAGACACGATCAAGTACATGGCGATCCGCATTGGCAAAAAGGCTGAAACAACCAAGGAAGATCTTGTGGTACTCTATGCCGAAGATATTCAGGCAGCCTTCCGCGACGCAAGGCGCGCCTACAGCAAGCGGGACGACGAAACACGGTCCATGGGCTTCCAGCTCGGACGCAAGGATTAAGGGAGACTAGAAATGGAAATCATCCAATCAATCAGCCTTGGCAACGGCATCACGCTGGCGCTGGGCCTTTACCTGTTCCTGCTGGGCATCGGCACGCCGATGTTCCCCAAGGCGCTGCGCGGAAAATTCTGGGTCACCTTTATCGCGATCATCCTGCTGCTGGGCGGTTCCGCCAACCTGATGATGATGGCGGGCGCGCCCAACAACCCGGCCGAACTGGCGCTGCAGGAAATCCGCGACGAGATCCGCCCGCCCCGCCAGCTGGACGACATGATCCGCATCGACGACGTCACGTCGGAAGGCAACACGATCATCTATCACATCACGCTCACCACGACCGATCCGCAGCCGCTGGCCGACAGCATGACCGTCGACCTGAAGAACGACGTCTGCCACAAGCAGGATTTCCAGATGGGCCTTGGCATCACGGTCGAAGTGCGGTTCAAGGACGGCAACGGCAATCTGCTTGCCCCCTTCACCATCCGTCCGTCGGATTGCCCGCAAGTCCCGAAGTAAGGGCTTGACCCTGTGGCTGACAACCTCCCGCGCAAGAAGGCATTGCAGGGCGACACCGAAGCGCTGCTGGCGCTGACGCGCGCGCTGCTGAAACCGCTGCCATCGGATAAGCAGGAAGCCGCCAACGGGCTGCTCCGCCGCGGCTGGATCGGCGAGCCGGATGCGGGCTATGCGATCGGCCTTGGCCTGCTGGGGCGCGGCAACGACAACTATTTCCACACCGACGCCGATTTCGCGATCCTGTGGCTGCGGCAGGCCGTAAAGAACGGCAGCCGCGAGGCCGCCACGCTGCTGCCCACGCTCGGCGCGCCCGACATGGACAGCTACCGCGACCCGTTCGAGGAACTGGAGGGGCTGATCGGCCTTGCCAGCGCCAAGAAGGCGGTCGCCGAACAGGCGAACCGCATGGCCTTCATGAAGCTGCGCGCCGAACAGGGGCTGCCCGCCATTCCCTCCGCCTCGATACATCTTGTTTTCGCGGGCAATCCCGGCACGGGAAAAACGACGGTCGCGCGCATATTCGGACGGTTGCTGAAACAGATCGGCTATCTCAAATCCGGACATGTGGTCGAGGTCGGCGTGCAGGACATCATCGGCAAATGGGTCGGCGAAACACCGCAAAAGGTGATGGCCAAGGTAGAGGAAGCGATGGACGGCGTGCTGTTCATCGACGAAGCCTACGGATTGATGGGCCACACAACGCATACCGGCAATTCATACGGGGCGGAGGCGGTCACGACTCTGCTCAAGCTGATGGAGGATAACCGTGACCGTCTTGTCGTCATCGCTGC
>JADYYV010000321.1 GCA_020853455.1 Alphaproteobacteria bacterium
GCCGTTGCCGCCGTTCAGCGTGTCGTCGCCAGCAGCGCCCGTCAGCGTATTCGCGCCGGCATTGCCCGTGATGATGTTGCCAAGCGTGTTGCCGGTGCCGCTGAGCGCCGCCGTGCCGGTCAGCGTCAGGTTTTCGGTTTCGCCCGCCGCCGTCAGGTCAAACGCGACGCCGGAAAATACGGTGTCGATGCCGCCGCCCGCGTCTTCGCTGACGATATCGCCCGCGTTATCGACGTAATACGTGTCGTCCTCGCTGCCGCCGATCATGACATCCGCGCCCGCGCCGCCGGTCAGCGTATCGTTGCCGGCCCCGCCGTCGAGCGTATTGGCGGCGGCGTTGCCGGTGATCACGTTATCGCCGCCATCGCCGGTGCCGTTGATTGCGGCCGTACCCGTCAGGACGAGGTTCTCCACGTTCAGGGCGGAAGACAGATCGTAACTCAGGCTCGCGCGGATCGTATCGACCCCGTCCGCATCCAGAATGACATCCAGCAGGTCATCGACGACATAGGTGTCGTTGCCAAGGCCGCCCAGCAGCGTATCCGCGCCCTGCATGCCGTTCAGCGTGTTGTTGCGATCATTGCCCGTGATGACGTTATCGAGCGCGTTGCCCGTGCCATGAATGACCGATCCCTGCTCCAGCACCAGGTTTTCGACGTTGGCGGCAAGGGTGTAGGTGACATAGGCGCGGATTTCGTCCACGCCCTCGCCTGCGTTTTCGGTCACGCGGTCGGCCGTGTTATCGACGATATAGACGTCGTCGCCGGTGCCGCCCGCCATCTGGTCGCCGCCGAAGCCGCCGTCGATTGTGTCGCTGCCGTCGAGTCCGAACAGCTTGTTCGCGCCGTTGTTGCCCGTCAGGGTGTTGTCGAGCGCGTTGCCGGTGGCGGTCGCCCCCGCCGCGCCCGTCAGCGTGAGGTTATCAAGATCCGCCGCCAGCGTGTAGCTGACCGACGATTCAACCGTGTCGATGCCTTCGCCCGCCAGCTCGATAATCACGTCGCCCGCGTTATCGACGACATAGGTGTCATCACCCGCGGCGCCCGTCATGGTATCCGCGCCCGCGCCGCCGTCCAGCCTGTTATTGCCAAGCCCGCCCACCAGCGTATCGAGCCCGATGCCGCCCAGCAGCAGGTCTTCGCCGTCGCCGGAATTGATGACGTCGTTGCCGGCGCCGCCATCCAGGATGTCGTGGCCGTCGAAGCCGTTCAGCGTGTCGTTGCCGCCGAAACCCTTGACCGTGTCATTGCCGTTCGTGCCGTCGAGAGTATCCGCGCCGTTGCCGCCTTCGACCAATGCCATGTGATATCCCCAAAACAGAAAAATTCCCTGTTACAAAGCTAGTCCGAACGGGGGCAAAAAACACGGTTTAATTGTGGTTTTCCAGTTTCCGGAAAATACTAGCCGCGCGGCAGGTTGCGGATCAACCCGCGCCCCAGCGCCAGCACAGTAATCCTGCGGAAAAAGGCAAGAACGGGATAGATCAGCTTCGCCCGTTTTGGCGACCGGAAGGCCGCCGCCGAAAGCCGGTTGATAAAGCCGGACGGCGTGGCCAGAACGGACAGGATGGTGATCGCGGCATCGGCGTAATAATCCTGCCCGCCATAGGTGACAAGCATGCCGTGGTCGAGGTCGTAGCCCTTTTGCGTCGCCGCGTCGCGGTCGCCAGAGCTTTCGCGGGCATTGACCAGTTCGACGGTCAGGTTTTCGCGCAGGCGCAGCAGCCTGACGTAGCGTGTGCAGAACGGGCAGTCGCCGTCGTACAGAATGCGGATCGTTTCCATCACTTCGCCATCCCTTCCGGCGTGCAGAGATCATACACGGTTTCGGTCATGGCGGTCGAAGTCAAACTTTCCGGTTCACGCACGCGCAGTTTCGTCTGCTGCGGCTTTTTCAGGTGCGGGCAGAACCCGCGCAGGCCTTCCTGATACGGCACATGGCTTGGCGAGAAATTGCAGCCCGACACGTTGAACAGGCGGTAGGTGATGTCGGACGCCTCGAGGCTGCCATCCGCCGCCGCCAGCGTGGCCAGCGTTTCGGGCAGGAATCCGAAATCCTCTCCCCTGGCGAATTCCACCTGCGCCAGCGGCACGCAGCCGCAATACAGCTGGAACGTGGGGTGCGGCCCCATCTGTTTCACACAGCCCAATGCGGGCAGCGCGATAAACAGGGCGGCAGCGGCGATATGAAGCGGCGGTTTATACACGAGCGCGCGGCGGTTGCCGATGAACAGGAAGATCACCAGCGCGTCCATATAGACATTCGCGGGCCAGACCGGCAGCGCCTGATTATGCCCCAAGGGGCCGATCGACTGCAGCACGACGGTCAGCATGCAAAACGCCAGTATCTGCGACAGCCACCGCCAGCGCGGGAAGAACAGCAGCAACCCCACCGCGGATTCCAGGAACGGCACGGCAAAGCCGATCACTTTCGCGGCTTCGGGGAACGGGAAGAAGGGTGCGACGAACCACGGAAACACCTGCGTGATAAAGATGGCGTTGAGCTTGTATACCCCCGCCCAGATATACACCCCCGCCAGCATCAGGCGCACGGCATCGAGGTGTTTATCCTCCACCCGCTTCGGTGCTGCGGCGCAGGCGACCAGCGCGAAAACATACATATACAGGTAAAACTGCCCGCGCAGCTGGTCCTGCAAAACGAAATAGATAAACGCCGGCGCGACCAGCGCGCCCCAGCGCCGCTGCTCCGGCAGCACACACAGCAGCCCGCAGACCGCCAGCATCAGCCCGTAGAGGAAAATATTGACCGATGGCGGCAGCCCCGCCACGACCGGCGCTGGCGCATACAAGCGCCCCTCCATGAACCACAGGTCATGCGTCAGCAGCAGCGAGACAAACACGCAGAACGCCGTGAGGCGCACCACAACATTCATCACCCGCTGCGGATCGGCCACCAGCGCGAGAAGATATTTCGACAGCGCGCGGATTTCGTCGGGCGCGCGCGACTGGAACCAGTTTTCGAGGGATGCCGCGATGCTTGTCATATTATGACTATTCCCGGGCGCGAAGGGTTTGGAGCGGGCGACGGGATTTGAACCCGCGACTTTTTGCTTGGGAAGCAAATGCTCTACCACTGAGCTACACCCGCATAACCGCATATATAAAGCATATTTTGCAGGTTTCACAAGTTTTTGCGCGCGCGGCGCGCCGCAGGTGATATTTATGTGAACTAAAGAATCCCTTTTTGTGTCCTGAAAACCTCTTTACAAACATGCCCTTAACACGATAAGTAGAGTAACTCGGACAAGGCATCTGTTTGATAATAAACCAAACTTGATGCTGTTTCGGCCGGCGGAAAAAATTTTATACTTTCAATGGAGTAGTTCTAATGAAGATGCTTACCAGGCTTTGCGCCCTCTCTTTGGTGCTTGCCGTTGCCGCCTGCACAGGTGCCAGCAGCAACTCGACCGTTCAGGCGCTGAACAAGGCGGAAGCGACGGGTTCGCCCTTCACGAAACGCCTCGCGGCTGAATACCGCGACTACGCAAACGGCCGCCAGCACAAGGCGCTCGACTATGCTGACGCCATCCACTTCGCACGCAAAGGCCTCGCGGCTGCAAGCGGCGTGGTTGTGATGCCCGAAACGCTGGACGACTGGGATCTGTCCGACAAGAACATCGTTGAAATGAGCAAAGGCCGCGCCGACCTGGTCGACGCGCTTGAAAACGGCGGCCGCGAGCTGGCTTCCGACAAGGCAGCCGTTGCACAAGCCCGCTTTGACTGCTGGGCTGAACAACAAGAAGAAGACTGGAACAAAGACGTTCCCTGCAAAGCCGCTTTCTGGGCTGCTCTGAAGGACCTGCAATCGGTTATCGCCGTGCAGCCCGAACCCGCCCCGATCGTCGCCGCAGAAGAGCCGGGTGCCCCCACCCCCGTTGAACAGGCTATGTTCATCGTGTTCTTCGACTGGGACAAGCACAACATCTCCGCCGGCGCGAACGACGTGCTGGACGCTGTTGCGCAGGAAATCAAGAACCGCAAGGACGTGCACGGCCTGACCATCATCGGCCACACCGACAGCTCGGGCACGACCAAGTACACCGACCGCCTGTCGTCGCAGCGTGCGAACGCTGTGCGTGACGGCCTTGTCTCCCGCGGCATCCCCGCTGACATGGTGCGCGTCGAATCCCGCGGCGAAAGCGACCTGCTCGTGAAAACGGCAGACAACGTCCGCGAACCGGCAAACCGCCGCGCGCAGA
>JADYYV010000322.1 GCA_020853455.1 Alphaproteobacteria bacterium
ATCAAGGGCTATACCGGCTGGGGCAAAAACCAGCTGACCGAAGAACTGAAATCCGCCATCTGGCAGATCGTCCTGTACGATGAAAACTTCGTCCGCACCACGCCCGCTGACGATATGTGGGCCAAGGCGCAGAAAATGCCGATGCGGCAGGTGACGTACTAAAGTGAATGATCCTGCGGAGAATAAAAAGACTCTAAGCTTGCTATCTAAGGTTAGTTTTTTGTTTCTCGCAGGCGCATTTGTTTTAAACTTGCAGTCGCCATCTTACATTGCTCCAAGCGCAATTTTTCCATTTTATGCGATGGCGGAAATTCTATTTATTTCGTCAGTTCCATTGACAAAAAAGCGAAGGGCGTTTTGGCTGTCGATATGTTTAATTATAATAGTTTTCTTTAGTCATCAAAGTTCTTGTCCTCAAAAATTGGGTAGAACTATTTGGGAAAGCAAAAAACTATGCTGGCATCAATCTTCCGCATGGCGTGACCGCTAATAGCATTGTGATGGAGTATATCGGCGGCGACCTGAATTGCACCTAGCCCGCAAAATGCCAGTCATATCCTTCGCGCACGATGCAGGCGAGCTGTTTGTCGTCTTCGACATATAATTCCGCCCATTTGCCCGTCTTGCGGCTGACATACCACATATGGACATGGTCGTCGCTGTCGATGCCGTCGGCAAGGTAGGAGAGTTTTCGCTCCGTCATCAGCCGCTTGGCCATGACCCCGACCGGCGCACATTCGCGGGGCGGGGCAGGGCGCGTCACGGCGTAAGCGGCAACCGAAACCATTCCGGCCAGCGCGACGCCCGCCGCCAGATATTTGATCTTGAACGCCATATTGACCCTGCCTGCTGTTGAGATATAACAAGGATACCGCGTTTCGATTCACAAGTCCATTGATGGGGTTTTTCATGCTGCCGCGCTCGTTTTATTTCGTCCGCCACGGCGAAACCGACTGGAACAAAAATTCCCGCATCCAGGGCCATACCGATATTCCGCTGAACGAAACCGGCCGCACGCAGGCCGAACACGCGGTCAAGGTTTTGACCCGCCTGCCCATCGACCGCATTATCGTCAGCAACCTTTCCCGCGCCTATGAAACCGCGTCGATCATCAACAGCGGGCTGCAAAAACCGCTGGTGGTCGATGAGGGGTTGAAGGAGCGCAATTACGGCGCGTTCGAAGGCAAGGCGGTCGAGGAGATGGAAAGCCTGAAAAGCGAACTTGTCGCGCGCGGCCTGCTGCCCGAAGAAAACGGCTATCCGTGCCCGCCCGACGGCGAGCCCTATGCCAAATTCCGCGAACGTACGCTGGAGGCGTTCCACCGCAACCTTGAAACCTATGCCGGCGAAAACATCCTGTTCGTCGCGCATGGCGGCGTTTACCGCGTGCTGCGCCGCTGCCTGTTCACCGAACTCGACCACTCCGCCAACGTCCAGCCCTTCCATTTCAACAAGGGCGAAGACGGCTGGATGCTGCACCATTTGAAGTGATTTATCTCTCATCTCCTTTATGGGAGAGGAGATGTCGCGCAAGCGACAGAGGCGAGGGTACTCCGTCGGCTTCAGGTACTTGTGTTCACCAAGTCCCCTCAACCTCCCATCGCAAGAAAGCGCGATAGGCGCCGCCTTCTCTTCTAAGGGTAAGGCAAAAGCGCATCATTTTATTCTGTCGGGCTTTTATCCGCTGCAGATTTCTTCTTCACCGCATCGCACATCCCCGCCACCCAGCAGGCGGGGCAGCCGCGCATGGCGAACAGGGAAACAGCGATCAGCGCGTAGGACAGGGGCTGCGAATGTGCATAGGCGAAATAGGCGGCGACCAGCGCGCAGGCGGCGATGATGCCGCGCGTGATTTGTGATTTGACGGTGGGGCAGGAAGCCATTTTATCCTCCTTTTCCATTATACCACAACCGCGCGCGGATGGCGAATGGGGCTATTTCTGCGTTTTCAGGTGCGCGATGATATCGGCGCGGGTTTTGGCATCCGGCACGCTGATGTTCATTTTCTGGCCCGGCACCATTTTTTGCGGGCCGGCCAGCCATTCGTCGAGCTTCTTGTCGTCCCAGACGATGCCGGACGCGGCGAGCGCGTCGGAATATTTATAGTCTTCAACCGCGCCCGCCTTGCGCCCATAGACGCCCGACAAATGCGGGCCGA
Organism: Alphaproteobacteria bacterium; assembly: GCA_020853455.1. Classification (GTDB taxonomy): domain Bacteria; phylum Pseudomonadota; class Alphaproteobacteria; order Micavibrionales; family UBA2020; genus JAPWJZ01. The sequence goes on from JADYYV010000322.1 coordinate 2,159, forward strand.
TCTTGTTTTTGTCCATCGCATGGCACGCCATACAGCGCGATTTGAACGCCGACGCGCCGGCTTCGGCGTTGCCGTCATCGGCGTGGCTGGCGGCGGGCAGCAGCAGAAAGATAAAAAGCGCAAGCTTGTGTCGCATGGGGTCAACCGTTTTTGATAATACACCGCATTATAATACGGGAGTTTTCCAAGCTTCCCTTGATGCAAATCAAGAACACGGGAACCACTCTCCGCCTCAAGCACGCATAAAAAAATCCCCCGATGCCGTGACCGGCGCATCAGGGGATTTTATATCTCGGGATTTATATATCTTGGGATTTTTATATCTTGCGGGGGCTTTGTATCGGCAGCTGTCTAGCCGGGCTTGCGCGTGTTGGCGGGTTTCGGCTCCGGCGCGGGCTTTTTGTCCGGCGTCGCATCGGGCTTGGCGGCGGTTGCCTTGAATTCGTTTGCGGCTTCGGCCAGCGTGGGGAAGCGGCTGGGCGCATCGGGCGTTTCTTTGGTGGCGCGCGCGCCGTTTTCGACCAGCAGCATATTCATGGTGCGCAGCGCGCCCCGCTGCGTTGCGTCGGCGGCGTTTTCGCCATTGCTGTCCACGGCGTTTACATTCGCGCCGGATATCACCAGCAATTTCACAAGTTCCATCGCGTTGAAGCGGGCGGCGGTGATAAGCACGGGCTCGGTGCCGATTTTGCGCCATTCTGAATCCAGCCTGTCGCGCTGCACGTTGGGGTTCGCGCCTTTTTTCAGCGCGTCGGCGATGACTTTCAGCGAACCCTTGAAGCCGAACAGGTAGCTGTTCGTGTAACTGGCCAGGCGCTTGTCGAGCGTCTTTTGGCTGGGCGTGATCAGCTTGTCTTTCAGTTTGATAATCGCGGGTTCGATATAGCTGCTGGTAAAATTGGCGATGCCCAATACCGTGTCTGCGCTCATGCTTTGCATTTTCACACCCTTTTTTTTCGGCGACAGATTCGCCTTTTATTATTGAAAGAATATACGGCAATGTTTACATAACAACAGGCGGAGAGTTATTTATGCTGCGATAACAGGGTGTTAGGCGTATAAAAGGCAGATTTTGTCAGTTTTGTGTCAGGAAAGTGCAAAACGTGACGTTTTTCGGCGGTTTACGGCGGTTTTCTGCTGAAAATATACGTTAACACCCGTTAATCATGGTTTTTTTAACCAAATTTCCAATCAATATGTAGATATTCGCGGGAAAATCACGCTATTCTTCCCGCATTGTGTGTACGGGCCCGAGGGCCCCAGATTTGAAAAGTTCATTGCCGTGGCGAAGCCCGATACAGGACTCGAACAACGCGTTGGAACGATCCGTCGTTTTAACCGGATGTATATGCAGAAGATCGGTATCCTCGAAGAACGCGTTTTCGACAGTTCTTTTACCGCCGCCGAATTGCGCGTGCTGACCGAACTGGAGCAGAGCGGGCAGACGACGGCCAGCGCGCTCGCCCGCGACCTGAAAATGGATAACGGCTATCTCAGCCGCATCATGACCCATTTTGAAAAAGAAGGCCTGATCGAAAAAGAGCGGTCGAAGGAAGACGCGCGCCAGTTCAAGATCGTGCTGTCGAAAAAAGGCAGCAAGGTCTGCGACGAGATCAACGAAGTCGCCAACAAGATCATGCTCAACATCGTGTCGCCGCTGCCGGTCGAAGACCAGATCCGCCTTGTCGCCGCCATGTCGACGATCGACCGCATCGTCAACCAGCCCGGCCAGTTCGAGCGCCGCGTGGCGGAGACCTTCATCTTGCGCGAACACAGGCTGGGCGATATCGGGCGCATCATCCACAGCTGCGCGGTGCAGTTCGCCGCCGATTACGGCTGGAACCATGAATTCGAGGCGGAGCTGGCGGCGCTGGCGGCGGAATTCATCCGCGGCTACAAACCCGCGACCGACCGCTGCCTGATCGCGGAAATCAACGGGCATCTGGTCGGATCCGTGTTCGTGCGCGCGGTGAACGACAATACGGCCGAAGCCGTGCTGCCCTATGTCACGCCGGAAGCGCGCGGCATGGGCATCGGCCGCCATTTGCTCGATGCGGCGACGGTGTTCGCAAGACAGGCGGGTTACAAAAAACTCGTGCTGCGCACCGAAAGCGTGATCGATTTTGCGGGCCAGATGATGAAGCAGGCGGGCCTGCAGCTGGTGCGCGAAACGCCGCATCGCCGCTTTGGCATCGACAGCGTCGGGCAGGACTGGGAACTCGTCCTCGCTTAATTCACGATTGTTTTTTTAAGTTATGCGCCAAGGCGACGCGCGGGCGGCTTGACGGGCGTCAGCTTGTCCGGCACGGGCTTGTAGATTTGCGTCAGGTATTGCAGGTCGATCTGCGACAGGTCGTATTTCTGGTCGATGATCTTGCCGCCCGACAGCTTGTCGAAATATCCCAGCGCCTGCACGAACGACGTCGCGGCTTTGTCGAGACCTGCGTCTTCCTTCAGCAGGCCCTGCGCGTGCATCGCCAGCGTCAGGTATAAATAACGGTTGCCGCGCGGCATGGTGTCGGGGAATTTTTCCCGGTTGCGCGCATCCGCCTCGACCAGCAGCTGGTGCAGGCGTTCGAACGACGCGGCGTCCTGATGCGCGTCGAACACGCGTTGCTGCCCGCGCTGCAGCGTGAATGTCGACGCATGTTCCGCGTCGCCGCCGACCGCGCCGTTGATGGCGCGCGCATGTGCGACGATTGTGGCGGCTTCGTTCAAAAGCGCCGGATCCGTGCCGCGCGCCTTCATGACGCGGAACGCGTACAGGTCGGCGTCGCTTTCGTTGGTGGTGCCGAAAACGGTTTTGTCCTGATCTCCGTGGCGCGCTTCGTGCAGCATCACGAACTGGAACAGGATGTCGCGCAAAACTTCGCGGTCGCTCTGGAATTCAAGCTTCTGGCCGTTCACGCCCGAAAAATCGCCCATGAAGCGGTTCAGCGAAAAATCGCCGGGCGGGCGGATGAAAACCGTGCGGTCGGCGGGCGCGTCGTTGCCCGACAGCGAAAACGCGTCCAGCTTGTTGCCCGGTATCATCATGGTGAAACCGTCCAGCAAATCCGACGCATAGGCAAGCGGCGTGCCGATCGCCAGCGGGATTGCGTAGATATTCCCGTGTTTCAGGCCTTCATGCCAGTTGATGCTGGTCGCGTGGCCGGCGTGGTGGAACGGGAACAGCGGGTTGAAGCGGTCATAGACGCGGATTTCTTTCGCATGGAAATGCTGCGAAAAATCGCCGCCGAAATTTTTCTGCGCCATGAAATCGTCCAGCTTCGTCGACACCGCGTCCGGCGCATATTGCAATCCGGTCGACAGCGCGGCGGAGGCGGCGAAGGCGAGGGCGATTTTTTTAAGGCGGCGGCGGCGGACTTTTTTCAAGACCGCTTTTTGCACATGTTTGTTGTCGACGATTTCCTGCGGCACATCGGTTTTCGCGGGCGGTTTCGCCTTGAGACCGAAGGCGGCGCGGAGCTTGTTTTTAAGGCCGTCGAGCATGATTTACCGCTATGTGATTTTGATGCTGCAAAATAACCGAATTTTGCCTTTGGGTCAATTATTGAAATTGAGGGGTGTTTAAATACATGAAATAGCTGGAAATATTTTCGCGCGAAAAAATCAGCGGTGGTTTTTGTCATGGTTTTCTGCGGTTTTTATACACGTTTCACACCATACCCGTTTTAAAAAACGATTATAATTCAATGGGTTGCGGAATCGCGTTTTGCAATCTGCAATCAAATATATCGAGTTATTCCAATGACTTATTTTTTCCGCGTACGCGAAAAACATCGCGTATCGTCTGCACATTGAGCGGAAATTCGAGGAAGATATGGATGGCGCTGAGCGAGAGCAGCGCGCGAAAACCGAGCCGGAAATTGTAGAAATAAAGCGCGAGCGCCGCGAGATACACGACGACGATCGCCGCCATGCGCCGGCGCGGTATGCGGTGCCATTTCAGCAATTCCGTTTTGCTGAACCAGTTGAGGTAGTGATAGGTGAAGGCAAAAGTCAGCAGGCCATAGGCGCGCGACCAGCCCGCATCGAGGAGCCCGCCGCCCTGCGCGCCCAGCGCAACCGCCACGGGGTCGAAAAACGCCCGCTGCTTTTCAAACCATTCCACGAAGTGAAGATAAATCATCGGCGGAAAAAACGCGATCAGCAGCGCCGCGCCCAGCCAGGTCGCGGCGGAAACGACGGACGCCGCATCGCCGTTGCGCCGCGCGCCGTGCAGCAGAAAGATAAAGGTGAAAACCGCGATATGGACGAAAGTGGGTATCAGCGTCGCGCCCAGCAGGATGAAAACGTCGAGATTCAAAAGCCCCCAGACGATCAGCGGCACCGCGCAAAGCAGCAGCAATTGCGTACCGCGCCGCGCCGCGTTGTTGAGGAACAGCGGCATCAGGAACAGCGACAGCACCATCAAGGCGATGCCGTAATGCGAGGGGCGGGCAAGGGTATCGGATTGCGCGGGCAGCACCAGCCAGCAGGCCATCACCACCGACAGCGCGACGAACAGCCGGCGATACGACGGGTCATGAAAGAAATATTTGCGGTCATGCAGCCATGAAATCTGCGTCAGGTAGTGCAGGGGCCCCAGAATGGCATAGGCGACAAACACTCCCTCGAACGGCAGGCGGTAGGCCAGCAGCAGCGACAGCAGGATCAGCACAGGCTGCGCCCAGTCCTGCGCGGCGCGGGTGGTGAGGATCGGGTTGGTCATGCGGGGTAATTTAGCATGGTCATCGCACGGCTAAAAGGCCTTCTACTTTTGGGGGCGGTACTTCGTCAGGCCGTGCCAGAACCCGACGAAGTACCCTCACCTCTGTCGCTTCGCGACATCTCCTCTCCCAAAGGAGAGGAGACAGGGGACAAGCGACTCAAAAATTGATAAACTTTGTAAAAAGGATAATGGAATGAAAGTCATCATTTACGGCGCAACGGGTATGATCGGGCAGGGCGCAATCCGGGCGTGTTTGAACGATGCAGATGTTACAGAGGTGCTGTGCGTGGGCCGCACCGCAACGGGTCTTTCGCATCCCAAGTTGAAAGAGCTGTTGATGCCCGACCTTGCCGATTACCGCAGTGCCGGCGCGGCACTGGCGGGTTACGATGCCTGTTTTTTCTGTCTTGGCACCACGGTCGCGGGCAAGACGGAGGCGGAATACCGCCGCGTGACGCAGGGCTTCACGATGGCCGCCGCCGAAACGCTGCTGCGCCTCAACCCGCAGATGACGTTTGTATATGTCTCCGCCGAAGGTGCGGACAGTACCGAAAAAGGCCCGGTCATGTGGGCGCGCGTGCGCGGGGAACTGGAGAATGCGCTGCTGCGGATGCCGTTCAAGGGCGTCTACATCCTGCGCCCCGCCTTTATCCAGCCGATGGACGGCGAACAATCCAAAACCCCCGCTTACCGCATGATGTATAACGCGTTCAAACCGCTGCTGGGAACAATCAAAAAACTGTTCCCGTCCTACGCCACCGATACGCGCGTGCTGGGGCGGGCGATGATTGTGCTGGCGGGGAGGGGCTGCGAAAATAAGGTATTGAAAAGCAAGGATTTGAACAACTTGGCGAGAAATTAATGCGCATTTAATATGCGTATATTTGACCCCTATTACGTATGTTGTTATAATAGGCGTATAGGAGAAAAATCATGGATACGCCGCGCCGCCGCCCCGTCAACCTGACACTTCCCGAAGATTTATTGTCGGAAGCAAAGACGCTGAACGTCAACGCTTCTCGCGAGGCGGAAGCGGGCATCCGCATGGCGGTCAAGAGGGCGCGGGAAGAAGAATGGCTGAAATCGAACCGCGCCGCGATTGACGCGCACAATAAACGCGTCGAAAAATCCGGTACGCTGCTCACCCCGTCATGGGCCAAAGACTGATGGCGCGCTTCGACGTTTATAAATATTCAAAAAACGGCCCGCTGGTGCTGGATGTGCAGGCCGATTTGCTCGCCAGCCTGAAAACCCGCGTGGTCGTGCCGCTGCTGCCCTATGCCGAAGCAAAAGCCGAAGCCGTGCCGCGCCTGAAACCCGTTGTGACGGTCAAGGGCAAGAAGCATGTTCTGATGGTGACGGATATCGGTGCGGTGGAAGTGGCGAAGCTGGGTGCTGTGATTGATAACCTCGAAAATCAGCGGCAGGAGATTACAGCGGCGCTGGATTTTTTGATGCAGGGGTTTTGAAAAATATAATACTCGCAAAATCAGTTCACTAAGACCGCTTCACTACCTATTAGATATCTATCCAGTCGCTAAAAATTTCTATCAAAATTTTAGATTCCAGAGTTTCTTTTCCTAATTGAGGTGAATTTTTAGCAAGTTGCAATTTTTTATAGACTGTATCTTTTTCTATTATATTGGATCGATTAAAAGTTACGGCGCAATTTTCAACAATATTTGCGTATTGGTTGCGCGAAGCCGAACTAAGAAAAGTATTAGTGTAAGCAAAAAGATTGGCTTCTTTGGTCCCTATCGGGTGACCTTTTTCAAATGAAAAAATGAAATTTATAACGCGCGTTAAAGCTTCGTACTCTATTGTATTGAAAGTCCAAAGGCCATGCGTTGTTTTCAAAGCTGCTTCGGTTAAAAGCGCTTCTTGATGGTTCCAAGGAATGCCATCGGCAGTGACAACTTGAAGCCATTTATCCCTAAATTTTGTCTGCCAGCTTGTTGAGAAATAATAGGGGAGGCCTTGTTTCGGGAATTTTAGGTCATCCAGTGATATTAGTTTTTGTTGCCATGCTTCATTTTCATCAAATGAATAAGCACGAAAAAATAATTTTTTACTATCGCGTGATAAATGAATGGTTTCTGAGTCTAGTGATAAAATATTATTGCGATGGCGGTACATGACATCTAAGAAGGCTTGCTGTATGTCTTTTATCGGTTTGGTCTCGAATTGCCAGACAAGCCATATTAAATGAGCATCTTCGTTTTTATAAAAATTTTCTCGCTGCAGTATGATGGGTATCTGTGTCGTCGCTAATTGAATTTCAAATGCAATTTTTCTGGTGTTATGAGTGGTTTGTATATCGGGTTTTCTTCGTCCCGACTCGCCGATTATAAATTCTTCAATCTTAGTATTTTCACAGGTAGTGTCAGCTTTTAAAATATCCCCAATAGTGTGCTTCAATTTATGATGCAGCGGGCTTTCTTGTTGTCCCTTAAATTGGGAGGCTGACACGTTATCTATAGTATCGGGATTACCTGTCCACCAAGGGCAGCTTTGTGGTGCATTTTGGTAGTGCTGCCAGAAAGGTTTTCGGTTGCGAGCGCTTACATATACGGCGTGACCGCATTGGGTGCAAACGTATTGGCAGTTGTTCTGAATTTGGCGGTTCGTTGCTTCATGACGAATTTTTTGCACGAAGTCGTGGTTTCCGCTCAACAGCATATCGCTAGTGACGATTTGCATCCTATCAAGGTCAATTGCTTCTTTAATTGTTCGCTTGGGGATTGATGTCATTGTTAATATGATTTGTGGGATTATTTTTTATCAGATGGCGAATAGTCGCGCTCAATCATTATAATAAATTATAATATCAAAAAAATTAAACCCTAAAA
>JADYYV010000323.1 GCA_020853455.1 Alphaproteobacteria bacterium
AGCAGACTGAAGTTCACGTTGGTAATGACCAAATGAAAATGTCATCGATGTAGTTATTGCTGTCTCAACCCATTGCCATTCATCTGCCGTCATTCCTGGCGGGGCTGCAACAGGCAAGCGTCCAACATTGCCCGACTCAATATCATAAGTTTGGAATGGGGCGAGTTTAATATCCACAACGCCATCCAGCTTTTTATCAAACCATTTAATACGAGCCATATCTGCAGATACCTGCAAATCCATTATTTGTGGTGGACTAGCAGACGTTGCAGTTATTTTTTGATCGTTGAGGGAGATTTCCCAATCGGTCGGAGATTTATAGATGATGTCCTTGAGTGTTATCGTACGCGTGACTTCTTCCGCCATGACATGACACGGGACAAGTAAAATCAGTAAAAGCATTATATGCCGTGCAAACGCCATCAACGCCTCCTGAAATTACTAATCTAGCAATCTATTCATAAGACTCCGGAATTTCATCTTCTTCCGGTTCTTCCGTCGCGGGCGGGGAGTCGGGGGTGGGGTTGGGTTTTTCGCCGGGGCAGGGGGCGAAGGTGCAGTTGGGACCGGTACGTCCGACACCCGTGCCATCAGGGCATATTTTGGCATCCATTGTGCACATTTGGCGGCCTTCGGGCGGCGGAGTGCTGGGTCCCTTATCTTCGGGGCAGGAAGCAAAGGCGCAATCGGGACCGCTGCGGCCTACGCTCGATCCGTCTGCACACATCTTTGCTTCCTTGGTGCAGCCGCGCACGGGTTCGGCGACCATGCGGTCGGCGCAGGCGGCGGTCGATAGAAGGCAGACGAGGGCAAGGGCAAGGAATCGCGTCATGAAAATCTCCCGGGTAATGACGGGGAAATTATATCGCGAAGAGGCCGAGCATGCAAAGGATGGGCAGAACGACCCAGAGCAGGATCGCTTCAAGGCTTACCGCAGCGCCAAGGCCCTGCAGATACACGATGCCAAGGCTGTGGGTGGCGGTTTCAGTCGCGCTTTGCTGGCCGAAGGGGGAGAGGGCGGCTTTCACCGAATTGCCGTCCTGCATCTGTTTCATCGCAATCTGGTTTTTATACTGGATCAGTTGCAGGTATTTGTCGGCTTCGCGTTCGCCGCTTTTGGAAGCGGCCAGAAACCAGTCAAGCGCCTTGCTCTGGCTTTTCGCGACGCCGGTGCCGGTGTAATAGGCTTTGCCCAGCAGGAATTGCGCCTTGGAGTCGCCTTGAAGCGCGGCTTTGCCGTACCATTTGGCGGCCTGCGCGTGGTCTTGCGGAAGGCCGAGACCCTGCGAATACATAGTGGCAAGGCTGTACTGGCCAAAAGCATCGCCCTGTTCGGCGGCGCGGCGGAACCAGTTGGAGGCATGGAGGTAATTTTGTTCAACGCCACGGCCTTCGGCATACATCACGGCCAGATGGTTTTGGGAAAGAGCATCGCCCCGCGTCGCCGAAGCCTGCAGGGCGGCGAGATCAGGGGTGACATAGACAGATTGCGTGGCATAGGCCGGTGCTGCGACCAGAGCCGCGCAGAGCGTAATTGCCATCATAATCTGTTTAAACATTTGCCAACCCATTTCTCTCACACCCTTACATTTTAGGCATGTCAGCTATCCATAATCTAATCAATTTTAGGCAGTTTTTAGGCATATCAGGTTGCGGCTCTTAAGTCTTGAAAATACGGGATTTCTGCGCGTATCACGGGTGGTAACCGCATACCGCTAACAATCGGGGCTGTCGGGCCGTTCCACGACTCGGGATCGGAGGGTGAGGGACTTTTATACCGCCATCGTTGTGGCGGGTGCGATGGACTGGATCTTGCTAAGGCAGATCACTTTGTTGCGCCCGTTTTCCTTGGCATGGCGCAGCGCCGTTTCGGCGGCGCGCAGCATGTCGTCTGAATTCTTGTGATGCGGCTGTATTTCCGCCACGCCGACGCAGACGCGCAGCATGATCATATGTTCCTTGACCGCGAAATGCGTTTCTTCCACAGCAACGCGCAGCTTTTCGGCCACCAGCGACGCGCGGTATTCATCGGTCGCCGGCAGGAAGATCGCAAATTCCTGACCGGCCACGCGGCCCATCACGTCGGAATTGCGCAAGACCTGCCCCAGCGTCGCGGCCACGGCCTTGATTGCGCCGTCGCCCGCCGCGCGGCCATGCGCGTCGTTGATTTTCTGCAATTCGTCGATATCGATCGCCAGCACGGCCAGTTCCTGCTTGTGGCGTTTCGCGCCGCTGATCAGCATCGCCGTCACCTTGAACAGCATGACGCGGTTATAAAGGCCCGTCAGCGTGTCGGTCGCGGCCACATGGTCGATATGTTCCAGCAGCGATTTGATGTACTGCGCGGCGGGCTTGAACATCCCCGCCGATAAATAAAGCGCCAGCAGCGCGGCGATGGCGGATAGCCCGTAAACGCCATAAGTCATCAGCGTGATCTGTTTTTGCAGGGCGGCGGTATAGGTCGCAACGTCTTTGCCCCAGTTTTCGCGCAGTTCCTTTGTCGCCATGGCCGAAATTTCCGCCACGCGCTGCTTGGCGTTTTCGTCATTGGGGGCGGAAGTATAGCTGAAAGCCGCGCCCGCGATCACGCGCATCGAGCTTAATCCTAGCGTCTGCAGCGCGGATGTATCCTTCAGCGAAGTCTGCCCCATCACGGGCAGGAAATACGACGCGATCGTATCGTTCTGCTGCAACAGCAGCGCGGCTTTTTCCTTCAGGGTGTCGAGCGTGGATTCTTCGTTGTCCAGCTGGTGCTGCGCGACAAGCATGGCGACGGTCTGCGCCAGGCCGAATTGCTGTTCCGCCATCGATGCGGTTTGCAGCAGGTATTTCTGTTTGCCGTCGATCACGAAATGAAGCGCCGCCGCGCCCAGCGCGAAAGCGACGAGCAGCATGGTCAGCATCTGGTAGGTGCTGCTGGCCTTGTCGGCATCGAATGAAGACTTGCTCATGACAAAGTTCTGCCCAAAGAAATGTCCGTAGCGCCAAGCTTACGACAAGAGTGGTGAATTTAGAATTACGATTTCAATGGGTTATCGAAAAGGCCAGCAAGGAAAGAGGATGGTGGACGCGATAGGGATTGAACCTATGACCCCACCCGTGTGAAGGGTGTGCTCTTCCGCTGAGCTACGCGTCCATCGGTAGAAAGTGGTGCCCGGAGCCGGATTTGAACCAGCGACACGTAG
>JADYYV010000324.1 GCA_020853455.1 Alphaproteobacteria bacterium
AGTTTTTCGAAGGCGTCGGGCGATTTGCCCATCTGCTTTTCGACATCGGGATGGATCACGGGTCCATAGACCAGAAAACGCTGGTAGGTTTTCACCAGTTCGGCCGGGATGGCGGTCTTGCCGGCCGTGTACGAAGCCATGCGTCCGGCTTCGGTGTCGAAAACGCCGCCCTGCGGCGCGGACGTGAAACGGACCAGGTGCGCGCTTTTGTTGTCGGACGCGCTGGCATACAGTGCATCCAGATCGACCAGCGGGCCGTTGGTGTCGAGCGCGATGCCGCTCATGGTCTTGACCATCTTGCCGGTCTGCGTTTCGGTTTCGAAATCAAAACCCTTCTGCGTCGCCTGGCGGCGGATGTTGCTGCGCGCCAGCGGCAGCGTGTGCAGCGGCATCACGTTGTAGATTTTCTGGCCGTGGTCGATGACGGTATAGATTTTTTTCGAGAAATCGTAAATGCGCTCGTCATTTCCCGCGCGGATGACCAGCATTTCGGGCAGCAGGGTGACGACGTTATCGACGGTGGATTCTTCGTCGGCGTATTGCAGGATGATCTTGTTATACGTGGCGCTTTCGGGCGATACGCTGGTGATCTTCGTTTTCTGGCTGACGTTATAGGTCAGTTGCAGACCCGCCTGCGCGGTTGCGGCAGCGGGTGCGGCGACGGGCGCGGCAGCAGGCGCAGCCGCCGGCGCGGCTTCCGGTGCCGCCGGCTTTGCGGGCGCGCCCGGGGGCGGGCCCGACGGCACGGTCAGTTCGATATCGGCAGATGCCGCCGGCGGGATCGTGCCCTGTGCGGTTGCCTGTGTTGCGCCCGCAAACAAGCTGCAGGCGGCGAAGGCGAGAGCGGCAAGGAAGGTCGTTTTCATGCGGATCCTGACTGTCGTTCAGCGGTCATTCATCAAGTTTATCGCCGCCGGGGTTAACTATCTGTTAAATCGGGCGGAGTCGGCAAAAGACAAGCCCGATTTTGCTAAATCCGCGCTTGCGGCGCAAGCATCAAGGGGATAATTTATAAACTGGTGAAACGGGGATATTATGGACTATCTGCTTCTCGTGCTCTACTGGGCCCTGCGGGCCTATTTCTGGCTCATCATTTTCACGGTGGTCGTCAGCTGGCTGGTCGTTTTCGACGTGTTGAACACCAAGCACAAGGGCGTGCGCAAGTTCTGCGAGCTTTTGAACACCCTCACCAATCCGCTGGTTCTGCGCATCCGCAAGATCATGCCGCCGCTGGGGGGCATCGACCTCTCGCCCATGATCATCATTTTCGGTCTTTATTTCCTGATGAGCCTGATCGAACAGGCCAGCAAACAGTTACAGGGCGGGTAAGCATATGGGGACGGCAAAAATGAAACATACCAATCAACCCGCCGCCCTGATCGACGGCAAGGCCATCGCCAAAAAACTCCGCGAGAGCATCAAGCGCCACGTAGAGGTGCTGGTCGAAGACCACAAAATCATGCCGGGCCTCGCGGTCGTGCTGGTGGGCGACGATCCCGCATCGGCGGTTTATGTGGCGAACAAGGAAAAGGCCGCCCGCGAAGTGGGGATGCGCGGCGTCGTGCATCGTATGCCGCAAAATACCTCGCAGGATGAATTGCTGAAGCTGATCCACGCCATGAACGCCGACCCGAAAATCCACGGCGTGCTGATCCAGATGCCGCTGCCCCGCCAGATCGACGGCGCGACCGTGCTGAAGGCGCTGGATCCCGCAAAAGACGTTGACGGGCTGCATATCGAAAACATGGGCCGCTTGATGGCCGACATGCCGGGGCTTGTGCCCTGCACGCCGATGGGCTGCATTATCCTTTTGAAATCCATCACGCAGAATTTAAGCGGTTTGCATGCGGTCGTCGTCGGCAGGTCGCAATTGGTGGGGAAACCCGTGGCGCAATTGCTGCTGCGCGAAAACTGCACCGTCACCACCTGTCATTCCCGCACGCCCAACATCGCGCATATCGCGCGCGAAGCCGATATTCTGATCGTCGCCACCGGCAAGCCGCATCTGGTGAAGCAAGACTGGGTGAAACCGGGCGCCATCGTGATCGATGTGGGCATCAACCGCATGGATGACGGCAAACTGGCGGGCGATGTCGATTTCGACGGCGTGTCCAAGGTTGCCGGATACATCACCCCCGTGCCGGGCGGCGTGGGGCCCATGACAATCGCCTGCCTGCTCGGCAACACCGTCGCCGCCGCCTGCCGCCAGAACGAATTGACGGTGCCGCATATCGGCTGATTTTTATTAAGGAATGGATTTTATGAATTTTCAAAAAACGCTCTATACTTTGATCGTCGCTATTTTCCTGCTTTCAACGCCCGCGCAGGCGCAGAACAAGGAACAGGATATCGTTTGCGGCGGTTTCAAGCCCGCATGGACGGCCTGCACGCGCAACGATGATTGCATGACGGGCAGGGGATATTGCCGCGAACCGCTCGCCCATGCGCGCGGCGCGTCGTCGGAAATCGCCGCCTATAACCAATGTATGCTGCGCATCAGCGTCTGCATCAGCGTCAACCACGACATGCCCAAAGTCCCGCCCGTCTGCGCCGCCGGCCGCTGCGTCGCCGGAACCCCGACACCGACCGTGCCGGGGCAGAAGTAAGGGCGTTCTGTAAGTTAAATTTTACATATCGGAAGATGATATTATGAAGTTA
>JADYYV010000325.1 GCA_020853455.1 Alphaproteobacteria bacterium
TTCGGTCCGATTTGCGATAAGGTGAAATCAGCGTTTCAAGTCGGAGATTCACGTGACAGAAGATGCACAGCATAGCAAAGACCGCAGCACGACCTATGACCGCATGCTGCTGCTGGCCAAACAGCAGGCCGATGCGCTGCCGCTGTCTATCGTCACAGACCTTCATTCCCTTTCCCCCAGCGCAGCCGCAAACGATGCCAAGCGCGAGGCGTGGCATTTGCTGGCGCATGGCATCCAGCACCTGAAAAACGGCGCGCCGGGCGGTGAAGCCGGTTCAATATCCGGCGCGATCGCGAAAGCCAGTTTGCGCAGTTCAAGCCTCGCGCAGACGCTGGGTGTAAAAGCGCCCAAATACGAGGCGCAGGAATTCGACATGCCGTTTTTTCAAAGCGGCCAGGAAGAGGCGATATTCTGGGCCGCGCGCCTGAGCGAAGCGCTGCTGGGCGACCTTGATACGAGCAAACTGAAGATCACGGAAAAACTTGCCGCGGCGAACCCGTCGCAGGCGTTCGGCACAGATGCAGATGCCGCGCAGTTGCAGAAGATTTTCGACGCCGTGAAAACCGGCAACGGCGCGCCCGCGGTGCCGCAGCGCGATCTTGTGGATCTGCGCAAGCAAACCATATTGTCGTTCAATTATCTGGTCGATGCCTATGCCGAAACCATGCCGGCGTTCAAGGCGCAGCTGGACAGCCTGCCGGAACTGCCGCGCCCGCAGCGGCCGCATGCCCCGTCGAAGTCGTTCGACCTTTAAAAGATGTCGCGGTCGTTCGACCTATAATTTTCAGGATTTCTTTTCCAGCACGTAAAGGCTGGAACGCCCGACGAATTCATACCCGATCTTGCGGTAGATGGAATTCGATACGGGGTTACGCGCATCCGCATACAGGCAGCACATTTTCTTGCCCGCATCCAGTTGGCGCTGGCTGATATCGGCCACCACCGCGCTGGCATAGCCGCGGCCGCGTTCTTCCGGCGGCGTATAGACCATGTTGATGCGCGCGACGTTGGCCGTGCCGGAAAAACCGGCCTGCGCGCGCGGGGTGCCGCCGACATCCCAGACCATCAGCCGTTCGGCGGCGATCAGCTCGGATGCTTTTTTGACGGCTTCGGCCTCGTTCAGCTGCTCCGATTTCGGCAGCGCGTCCTGCGCGAATTTGACGACCCATGACGCGAGCAGTTTTTCCTCGCCCGCTTTGGCAAGGCGGCTTTTGCCCTCCGCCATCGGCGGCAGCAAAACCTGTTTCAGCGAATAGATGATCTGGTCCATATATTCGACCGATTTCTGCTTCGTCTTGAGCGCCCAGCGGTCGGCGAAGGTCGATGCCTCGCCTGCGGGCCCCACGATGCCGGGGAACGTCCAGCCGGCCTCCGCCAGCGCATCGGCGAGCGGTTCAATCTCCGGCGTCGTTGCGCGGCTCAGCACAAGGTTATGCGGCGGCGTCTGCACGGCGGCCACGACCAGCCCGTCGTCGTTCATCAGGGCGGCGAAACGCGTGTCGGATTTTTCGCCTTTCTGCTGTTTTGCGAGCGCGGCATGGCTGAGCGACAGGATCAGGTTATGCTCCGCCTCGCGGCTTTCAAAATATTCGCCGTGCTTTTTCAAAAATTCGGCGGCTTTGGTTTCGAATACGGTTTGCATCATTCCTGTCCGGATAACAAATAGCCGAGAACGGCGTTGAGCCGCTGGCGTCCCTTGGGCGTTGCCGTGAGGCGCGAAGGAGAAACTTCAAGAAGCTCCTCTTCTACCAGCATTGTGAGCCTTTTTGCGTTAACAAATGCTGAAAAATGTTTCTGCGCCTCATTCTGGAATTTAAGCAGATCGACACCTTCCATAAGACGCAGGCCCATCATCAGCATTTCCCGCCCGCGGCCGGCCGCTTCGACCGTTTCCATGTCATGCGCGCCGTGACCGTGGCGGTTCACGCGCTCCATCCATAATTCGGGCGCGCGGTGGGCGCGGGTCGCCTGCTTCACGCCGTCAATCGTCAGGCGGCCATGCGCGCCGGGGCCGATGCCCGCGTAATCGCCATAGCGCCAATAGACCATGTTATGCCGCGATTCATCGCCGGGCCTGGCATGGTTCGATACTTCATAGGCGGGCATGCCGGCGGCCTGCATCATGTCCTGCGTCGCTTCGTAAAACGCGGCGCCCATATCGCCATCCGGCACGGTAAGTTCACCGCGTTCATGCAGCGTATGGAATTTCGTGCCTTCCTCGATCGTCAGCTGGTAGAGCGACATATGACCGCGCGCGTACTGCAAAGCCTCGGCGAGTTCTTCTTTCCAGCTTTCCACCGTCTGGTCGGGGCGCGCATAGATGATGTCGAAAGAATAGCGATCAAACACGGATGCGGCTGTCTTGACGGCGGCCAGGCCTTCCGCCGCGGAATGCTGGCGGGTCAGCTGTTTCAGGTCGGCATCACGCAGCGATTGCACGCCCAGCGATACGCGGTTCACGCCCGCTGATTTGAAACCTTTCAGCTTGCCGGCTTCGGTCGATGTCGGATTGGCCTCCAGCGTCACCTCCGTGCCCTGCGGGACGCCCCACAAGTCATGCACGGCATTAATCACCGCTTCGACCGTTGCGGGCTCCATCAGCGACGGCGTGCCGCCGCCGAAGAATATGGACTCAATCTGGCGCGGGCCGGTCAGGTCGCGGTAATGGCGCAATTCGCGCAAGTATGCCGCCGCCCAGTCCTTGTGCTCCACCTGCTCGCGCACATGGCTGTTGAAATCGCAGTAATGGCATTTGAACTTGCAGAACGGCCAGTGGATATAGACCGCAAGCCCCTGCAGTTCAGCCGCTTCGTTTTTTTTGCTTAGAAGCATTTCGCCAGCATTTTTCTGAACGAGTCGCCGCGATGGCTGGATTTTTCTTTTTCATCCTGCGCCATTTCGCCATAGCTGCGCGTTTCGCCGTTCGGCACGAATACCGGGTCGTATCCGTGACCTTTGTCGCCGCGCGGCGGGAATTGCAGCGTGCCATGCACGTAACCCTCGACCGTTTCATAGTGGCCGTCGGGCCATGCCAGCACAAGGCAGGACACGAAATAGGCGGAACGGTCGGGGTTATCCCCCATTTCATTCTGCACGCGTTCCATCGCCATGTAGAAATCGCGCGGACGACCGGGTTCTTCGGCCCAGTCGGCGGAATAAACGCCGGGCGCGCCGTTCAGCGCATTCACGCAAAGCCCGCTGTCATCGGCAAGCGCCGGCTTGCCTGTTGCTTTCGCCACCACCTGCGCCTTGATCAGCGCGTTTTCAACAAAGGTCGTGCCGGTTTCTTCGGGCGATTCCACGCCATATTCAGCGGCGCTGGTCAGCTTGGCGATGCGGTTGCCGAACATTTCGCGCAATTCGCGCAGCTTGCCGTTGTTATGCGTCGCCACCACAAGCTCGTCGCCGGTGAATTTGCGGACCGCCGCTTTTTCCTTCAATTCCGCGCTCACAGGCTGACACCCGGCGGTTTGGGCGCTTTGGGCGCAAGATAATCCTCGAGGTATTTTTCCATTTTCGCGCGGTTGCCGTAACGGTAAAGATCCGGGTCTTTTTTCAGCGCAGCCAGCGCCGCTTTTGCATCCGCGCCGTTTTCCAGCGCGAGGGCAACCATCTGCGGCGCGTTTTTCTGCGCGGCAATCGCCAGCAGCAGCGTTTCCTGCTTGCCTTCGTTGATATTCACGCCGCCGCGCGCGAGCAGGATCTTCGCGGCATCGACCTGGCCTTCGAAAATCGCATGATGCACGGTCTGCATATCGACCTTGAAGCCGATATCCAGCATGGTGTTGATCATCGTCACGTTGCCGCTGCCGACCGCGCTATACAGCGCCTCGCCGGCGCTTTTATCGAATTGCGGCGTTGCGCCGTGTTCCAGCAGGTACATCGCAAGATCGTCGCGGCCATATTTCACGGCGTTCAGGAAGGGCGTCCAGAACCCTTGCGACGCGAAATTGACGCCGGACTGTTTTTCCTCGACCAGATATTTTGTGACCGCCATGTATTGTTCGGAGGTCGAGGCGAGAGTGACGAGATAATCCTTGTTCGCGCCTTTTTTCAGCAGGTAATCGATCTTGCGAAAATCGGCGTCGTTGATCGCCGTGTACATCGCGGCGGGCGTGCCTTGCGCTTCATACATCGGGCCTGCCCCGCGTTTCGCCATTGCATCCGCCGTGCGGTAATGACCGTGCAGCGACGCGACATGGAAAGCCGCCTGAACGCCGCCCTGCGCCACGCGCGCGCCCGGTTTCCATTCCATGATGTCGCAGATTTTTTCGAGCGTCTGCAGGCGGCCGAAGCTGGCGGCAAGTTTCATCACTTCCGTCGTATTGACGTAGTTCCAGTCTTCCTGTTTCGCATTAATCGCCTCGATCGCCGCATCGATGCGCCACTGCTTGCCGCCGACGATTTCTTTTTTCAGCTGCGCTTCTTTTTTATAGGGGGGCAGCGTGGACAGGCGCGCGATCATGTGCTTGTAGCGCAGCGTCTTTTTCATGTCTTTCAGGGCGGTCATGGCGCGATATTCCTTTTAAGTAAATGCGCGCCGAGAATAGCAGAAAGTCGCGTTATGTCAATCTAAATGACCGACGATAACCCGTTGTAATAAATAGCAAAAAGATTAATTCGGACGTGGTGCCTGCGGCTTTTTCGCCGGCTGCTCCGATGCCCAGATTTTGGCGGCATCGCTATCCGCGTCCGGCGTGTAATTCGTCACGCCCAAACCCTGGCGCTTCGCCTCCAGCCACAGTTTCTGGCGCTGCGCGTCGTCGCCATGCACATCGACCGAAGTCCAGCCGCGGCTCTTGCTTGCCGCCACCATCGCGCGGGCATCCGATGTATCAAATTCGATGCTGCGGTTGCGGCCGATGAATTCGGTGCCGTTTTTGTTTTCCGCCCATTCCATCTTGCGCCCGTTTTTCAGGGTGAAGTCGAGGCCCGCATCGGTTTTCGCGACGCTGTTTTGCGCGGCCAGCGCATCCTTCAATTCTTTGGTGATCGTCGGCACTTTCCATGCCTTCAGGATGATCGGCAGGTACGCGGTTTCAAAATTGGTTTCAAACGCCGTGCCCTTCAACGCTTCACTGCTGAGCGCGACGGGTTTTTCCCGCAGCTGCGGCTGTTTTGCCCCGTGGTCGATCAGGTATTGCTTCAACACGGGGTTGTTCACGCGCGACGCCATATCCAGCGGCGTATCGCCAGACGGCGTGCTGTAATTCACATCCGCTCCGCGCTTTTCGACAAGATGCGTCAGCGACTTCATCGAATTCGCGCCGACCGCGAGGTATGCGAGGAAATTTTTATCCGCGCCCTTTTTGACGAGGTAATCGATGCTGCGCGTCTGTTCCTGCAACACCGCCTGCAAGAGCGGCGGCAGCGGGCTGCCGTTCGATACGGGGTGCATGCCTGCGCCGCGCGCGGCCAGCGCGTCGGCGGTGCGGAAACGGCCATGCAGCACGGCGGTCTGGAACGCGACATCGATCGGCTGCGGCGCGACGGGCGTGCCGGCGGGATAGCCGAACATATCGCAGAGTTTTTCAACGGTCGCCAGACGGCCGAACATGGCCGCATGTTTCAAGACGCCTGCGGTGTCGATCAACTGCCAGTCATCGGGTTTCTTTTCGACCGCTTCGATCGCGGCATCGATACGCCATTGCAGGCCCTTGGAAATTTCCTGAAGCAGCGCCGCTTCCTTCTGTTGCGGCAGCAAATTCTGAAGGCGCGCAACCATGTGCTTGTAGCGCAGCGTATCCTTCATGTCTTTCTTCGGGGTGTTGGCAGCCATGGCAATATCCTCCAAAAGGTTGGAATCGCAAGACATCCTACGCCGTTTCCGCGTATTATGTCAAAATCTTACACACTGCCCTAAATTACTGATTTATTTGTTTAAAGCATTTTTCTGGTGGGAAATCAACTCGGCAATGCCTTTGCGCGCCAAACCCATCAGGCTGAGGAATTGTTCCTCGGTGAAGGCGCGGTGTTCGGCCGTGCCCTGCACTTCGACCAGTCCGCCGCCGCCGGTCATGACGAAATTGGCGTCAGCTTCGGCGCCGGAATCTTCGATGTAATCAAGATCCAGCACCGCTTCGCCTTTGTAAAGACCGCAGGAAACGGCGGCCACGGTATCGATGATCGGGTTTTCCTTCACCGCGCCGATTTTTTGCAGGTGCGCGCAGGCCTGCTGGAGCGCGACGTAAGATCCGGTGATCGCCGCCGTGCGCGTGCCGCCATCGGCCTGGATAACGTCGCAGTCGATGACGATCTGCAGCTCCGGCATGGCTTCCAGTTTCACGACAGCGCGCAGCGCGCGGCCGATCAGGCGCTGGATTTCCTGCGTGCGGCCCGATTGCTTGCCGCGGGCGGCTTCGCGGTCGGTGCGGCTGCCGGTGGAGCGCGGCAGCATGCCGTATTCGGCGGTGACCCATCCTTTGCCTTTGCCCTTCAGCCACGACGCGACGCGGTCCTCGACCGATGCCGTGCACAGCACATGCGTATCGCCGAAACGCGCCATGCAGGAACCTTCCGCATGCTTGGAAAATCCGGGTTCAAGAACGATGTTGCGCAGCTGGTCAGCCGCACGTCCGGAGGGGCGCATGAGATAAAGTCCTGTCTATTTTAAGATTAAGGGCGGGGGCCGCCGCGTTTTGCGCGCGCGATTTGCTGGTCGATCACGCCTTCGAGCTTGGTGAGGCTCTTGCGGAAATCTTCCAGATCGGCCAGCGGAACGGCGACATCGCCGGTTTTCAGCTTGTCGGCGACATCGCTTACTTTCGCGGCGACATCATGGAACACGTTGATCGCGGATCCGGGCGTCGGCACGGTCGTGGCGGGGGTGGAGCTGCTGTTGCCGCCGCCGCGCTTCGCAAGACGTTCCTGGCGCGCTTTTTCGCGGCGCTGTTCGGAGGTCAGGCCGTCGCCTGCCGTGCCTTCTTCGGTCTTGGTGCGCTCGGCGCGTTTTTCAAAGAAGCTGAGGGTGTCTTCCTCGGTATAGGATTTACGCACGATGGGGCCGGCGACTTGTTCATAGCTCTGGCCCGAAGCGCCGCTTTTGCCGGCAGCGAGGTTTTCGATGCCTTTATGTCCGTCTTTGTCGTAGGTCTCGCGTTTCAGGGGGTCGGACAGGACGGCTTCGGCTTCGGTTGCGGCCTTGAAAATCGTGGCAGCGTCGGCGAGCGCTTTTTGCTTGGCGGCTTCATCCGGGTATTTACGGTTTTTCACCATGTCCGGGTGGTTTTTCATCATGATGGACTTGTGGGCGGCCTTGATCTGCTCCGCCGTCGCCGTTTTGGCGACGCCCAATACTGTATAAAAATCTTCTTTTTCGGCCATGTGATGCGCTGTTCAAAAAAGGTTGAAAGGAGCGACTCTGCTGTTTTTCGAGTGAATCAGACTATAAGCATTTTTGTAGTTATGTCAATATTTTCCGAGGCTTTGAATTTATTGATTTTTTAACATCCCCACCCCTATATTACAAGCATGATCAAGGAACTGAACGATCGGACAAGGCAGATCTTAAAACTCGTCGTCGATGCCTATGTCGAGACGGGAGAGCCTGTCGGGTCGATGGCTATTTCCCAGAAACTTGGCATGAAACTGTCGCCCGCCACCATCCGCTCGGCGATGGCGGAGCTGGAAGACCTCGGGCTTCTCTACGCCCCCCATACCTCTGCCGGGCGACTGCCGACCGATAGCGGCCTGACCGTGTTTGTGGAGGGCTTGCTGGAGCTGAACAGCCTGACCGCCGGCGAACAGCAGCAGATCGAGCAGAAAATAAACCTCGCCAAAAACCATTCCCTGACAGATGTGCTGGAACAGACCAGCAGTTTCCTGTCCGGCCTGTCGTCCTGCGCGGGGCTTGTTTTCGCGCCGAAATCCGAAGACCCGATCAAGCAGGTGGAATTCGTGCATCTGGCAGCGGGGCGCGCGCTGGCTGTTCTGGTGACCAGCTCGGGCATCGTCGAAAACAGATTGCTGACCGTGCCGGAAGATGTTGGCGCGGCATCCCTAACCCGCGCCGCCAATTACCTCAATTCCCGCATCGCCGATAAAACATTGGCGCAGGCATCGGAATTTGTGGCGGCGGAACTGGAAAGCGACCGCACGCAGCTGGATGCGCTGACCGCCAAGGTTGTGGCCTCCGGCCTTGCCAGCTTCGCGCCCGACGATGCGGGCGGGCATCTTTTCATCAAAGGCCAGTCGAACCTGCTGGACGACGTGACCGCGCTTGAAGACCTCGAGCGTATCCGACTGCTGTTCGACGCGCTGGAAACCAAGGAAACCATGCTGAAGCTGCTGCAGGCGACCGGCACCGGCGAAGGCGTTAAAATCTATATCGGGGCGGAGAACAAGCTGTTCAGCCATTCCGGCTGTTCCCTGATCATCGCCCCCTATAAAAATCAGGATTCCCGCGTGGTAGGTGCCATCGGCGTGCTGGGCCCGACCCGCCTGAATTACGGACGGCTGATCCCTGTTGTTAACTATACATCGCAGATCATCAGCAAAATCATCGGCTGATGCCGTTCAAAAGCCGGAATTCCTATTGGATATCAGGAATTTCACCCCCAAACTTATGACAACAATATGAAAA
>JADYYV010000326.1 GCA_020853455.1 Alphaproteobacteria bacterium
CGATGATGTCTTTCTGGTCGCGCGCCTGCCCGAAGAAACCTGCCATCGCGGTATAGGGCGCTTCGCCGGCGGGGTCGGGCGTGGCTTCGGCCTTTTTCCACTGGTCGCGCCAGTACAGCGTCGATGTTTCATGGTCGCGCACGGCGACCGCAGATAACGCCGCCGCCGCATGATCCGCCCCCGCCAGTTTCGCGGCAAAGGCATCGGCCTCGTATTCGCACCTGCGCGACAGCGCAAAACTGTACGCGCTGAACACGCCGATAAACCAGCCGTAAAACCGGTTCAGCTTCAGCGCATACCACATATGTTCGAACTGCAAACGGTCGCCCAGGATCAGCCAGCTGGTGCGGATGCGGTAAATCCACTGCCCCAGCGCGTTGTCTTTCGCCGCCACATGGCCGTATTCATGCCCCACCACGCTTGCCAGCTGCGGCAGCGTGAGCGCCTGCATGAGCGGCAGCCCCAGCGTCAGCACCACAGGGCCAAAGCCGAAGAAACCCAAAAACCCTGTGCTGCGCGACACGGATGCGTTCATTTCATTGCTGATATAAACGCGCGCAAAACGCGGCCCCTGCGCCTTTTCGATGATGCGCGACAGGAACGCGAACAGCTGCGGCGCGTCCTGCGCCTGTATTTCAATGCCGGGCGGCGGGAAATTCGGCAGCAGCATGGATTTCGCCATGATAAATGAAAAGCCGATCGGCACCGCCGCCAGCACGAAGGCCAGCTTCGCCGCGCCCGCATTCGCGCCCGACAGCAGCAGCACCGCCGCCCCCATGCCAAGCCCGATCGGGATCATCAGCAATATCGCGCCGAACACGACCGCATAGCCGACCAGCGCCAGCCGCACCGTGCGTTTTTTCAGCCAGGCGGGATCGGTTTTCGCCTTCGCCTCGATCAGCTTCACCAGATTCACGAAATCGTCGTCGCGTTTTTTGCGTTCCGCCGGCGTGATAATCCGCATATCGTCCGCCACCATCCACAGCAGATATAGCGGCGGCAGCAGGATCGCCATGAACAGCGCCATCAGGAAATGCCAGTTGAAACGCAGGCCGCCGATGGAAAACCGCATCGACTGGTCGTGCGCGATATCCCATTCCGATACGAAGGGATGCGATGCCATGCCGGTGTCGAACACGCCGCCTTTTTTTACCTGATGCCGCTGCGATCTGCCGCTATACATCCATTCGATGAAATCGGCCTGCAGCGTGAATTCGCGTTCGCCTGTCTTTCCGGTCAGCAGCATCCGTGGCGGAAAGGCCGACCAGTCCATCTGGCGCGACACATATTTCCAGTCATAAGGCCCCTGCCATTTCCCGCCGCCCTGCGCCTGCGACAGTTTATCGAGCGTCGGCTCAAACGTCGCATTGGTCGCCGCGAATTGCAGCGATGCCGGCCAGATGAACAGGAAGATGATGGTGCAGATGACGCGTTTCAGCATGCGACAGGAACTCCGAAAATATACGTCCCAATTCTAATGACGGCGGTTTAAAGAAGCTCTAATTTGATTATGGATAATAAAAACAATGCACTCTTTAGCGATATACGCCTTTATTTGACAGAATCTAGCTAGTGCTGGGCATTTCCTATTGCCATATATGCGGAGTTTGCGTTAGCTTCCACGCTGAACCGAACGGAGTCTCCCAAAGCCATGTCCGAAACCAGCAAACGCGCCTCCGATATCATGATCGCGCGGCTGGTATTGCTGGGCCTGTTCATCGCGGCCTCGGCGATTTATTTCCCGTGGCGGCTGACGGTGTTCAACCCCGAAGCGCCCGTCTTTTCCGCGCTGTTCTATGCCGTCGAATTGATCGGTTTTGTCTGGGGCATTATCTTTTTACTGAGCGTTTTGAAAATTTCCAAGCCGCGCACACTGCCGGTGCAGCCAGGCCTTGCGGTCGATGTTTTCATCCCCACCTATAACGAACCCGTCGATATCGTGCGCCGCACGGTGGTCGCGGCCTTGCGCATTTCCTACCCGCACGAAACATGGGTGCTGGACGACGGCAACCGCGCCGAGATGCGCGCGATGGCCGAAGAACTGGGCTGCCGCTATATCGCGCGCGACAAAAACACCAATGCCAAGGCCGGCAACCTGAACAACGCGCTGCTGCAGGCCAAGGGCGAATTCATCGCGCTGTTCGACGCCGATTTTATCGCCGAGCCGCGCTTCCTCGACCGTACGCTCGGCTATTTCGCCGACCCGAAAATCGCCTTCGTGCAGACGCCGCAGGAATATTACAATTTCGATTCATACCAGTATTTCGGCCCCGACCGCGCGCGCGAGGCATGGTCGGAACACTCGCTGTTCTACCGCGTCATTCAGGCGGGCCGCGACACCTATAACGGCGCGATGTTCTGCGGCTGTTCGGCCGTGCTGCGCCGCGCCGCGCTTGATTCCGTGGGCGGCGTCGCGACCGGCACCGTGACCGAAGACATGCACACGTCGGTGCGGCTGCACGATGCGGGCTGGTCATCGGCCTATCACGCGGAAACCTTGTCGGCTGGGCTTGCGCCGCATGACGCGCAGGGCTTCCGCAAACAGCGCCTGCGCTGGGCGCAGGGCGCGATGCAGGTGTTCCGCACCGAAAAACTGATCCGCGGTGCAAAGGGACTGTCGCCGTTCCAGCGCCTTGCCTATCTCATGCACGTGATCTCCCACATGGAAGGCCTGCGCCATACCTTTATTTACCTGACCCCCGTCGTGGCGCTGGGGCTGGGGCTGTCGCCGTTCCGGTTTGATCTTACCTTCGGCGAATGGGCGATGTTCGCGCTGCCCGGCATCATCCTTGGCATTTTCTGCTTCGAAGAATTCGCGCGCGGCCATGCGCGCATCCTGCGCAACGAGATTTTCAACCTTGCGCGCTGCCCGACCTCCATGCGCTCGCTGCTGAAGCTAGTCGATACGCGGCATCTTGCCTTTATCGTCACGCCGAAAACGAAAGCGCAGCATGACAGCTTTCTTTTCCCGTGGATCATTCTGGCGCTGACGCTAGCCGCGATGGCAAAGGTGGCATGGGAGCTGGCGCATGGCACATCAAGGCTGGTGGGATGGCCGCTGGTGACCGTGATGACATGGGCGGTCCTGAGCGCCGCGATGGCGGCCTGCGTCTGCCTGCTGACGCGCCGCTGCGCGAAGAACCGCCGCAATTTCTCGCGCTTCCCCGTCACGCTGCAGGCGACGGTGCAGCCGGAAAACGCGCCCGCCGCGAAAATCAACGCCGTGGTGACCGAGCTTGCCGATGGCGGCATCACGCTGCGCGCGCAGGACGGCGAATCGCCGCTGCCGCAAACCCGCTGCAAGGTCGCCCTGCGCATCGGCGGGCAGGAAATTCCGCTGACACTCGACCTGCAACCGCGCAACGACGGCAAGAGCAGCGGCGGATCACTAATATGGAAAAATAAAGCGGAGCAGGATGACTATTTTTACCTGATGATGGTCGACCGCATCCGCTGGCTGGCGACTTTCGACGATATCGAGCAAAAAACATATCTGGGCTGGCTGCTGCCGCGCCGCGAAAGCCGCGTGCAGGTTTCCGGCTAACCCGCGATTAGTTGCAAAATAACAACATTCGGCAAGCTAGCGCATTCAGGGCGAAGTAACGCTACCCTTCAACCTGCGGCTGTAATAAATTCCGGAATAGATAACGATTTTCGAACCAGACTTAAACAAAGGAAACACCACAATGACCAAGGGCAAACTTTTCTCGGCGCTCGCTCTCGCAGGCTGCCTCCTCGCCGCTCCCATCAACGCACAGGCTGAAAAGGCTGCCGGCTGGGTCGGCATCGATTTCGCTCCCGATTCCTACTACGCCTATGTCGGCGCCGTTGCCGCCATTTCGGGCCAGGACCTGGCATCGCAGGACGGCTGGGTGCTGCGCGCCACCGCCGGTTTCGGCCAGTATGACTACGACACCACCGCAGTTCCCTCGGGCAACGTCGATGGCGACGGCTATGGCGGCGACCTGATGATCGGTTACGCGTACTTCTTCAACGGCGGCAACGCGAAAGCGTTGATCGGCGGCGACGTGAACCACAACAACCTCGACCCCAACGATCCCACTTCCAAAACCGATGGCGGCGAAGGCGGCGTGAAGGGCATGCTGGAACTGAACGTCAACGCGGCGCAGAACGTCGATCTGGGCGCGATGGGTTCCTACTCCACCTCGTTCGACACCTACTGGTCGCGCTTCACCGGCACCTATAACTTCGGTCCCGTCAAGTTCGGCCCCGAAGTGCTGTTCATGGGTAACGATTCCTATGACCAGACCCGCTTCGGCGCGGCGCTGTCCGATATCGACCTGAACGGTTTCGCAACCGGTCGCGTCTATGCCGGCTACGCTTCGACCCGCGGTCAGGGCGACGACGGCATGTACGGCGGCCTCGCACTCGGCAAAAGCTTCTAATCAGCGCCGAGATGGCTGATATCGCCCTTACACGGCGACAAGTGATCCAAACGCTCCTGGCGCTCTGCGCCGGGGGCGTTTGTCTTTTGGGGGATGAGGTAAACGCCACGTTTCGCGGCAGATGGAATAACGCGAACCACGACCCCACATTCGAAAACTTCCGCGACCTTTCCGCCATCATCACGCTGCAGGACGACATGGACGCGCAGGCTGCGCGCGACATTTACAAAGCATTGATGGACGAGCCCTGGGGGCCGAGCCATATGACGCGGCTGCACACCAAAATCGGCGCGGCGCTGGCAGCGCATGACGGTAAAAGCACGCGCCCGCCGATGCAGGACGCGTCGTGGCAGTTCGACGACGGCGAAAAATGGTTCGCGCGCCATGTGCTGGAAATCTGGTACACCGGAATCTATGCGAATGCCGACCGCCCGCGCGCCCGTATCCTTTACGACGCGGCGCTGATGTTCGGCTGCGCGCCCGCCCTGCCCGTGCCCATGGTACAGCCGCTGGGATTTGGCAACTGGGCGCTGGCGCCGGAAAAACCGGCCTGACCAGCGCCGAACACATCGATGCAGA
>JADYYV010000327.1 GCA_020853455.1 Alphaproteobacteria bacterium
TCTTAAATAGAACTGAAGAAAAATGACCTTCACTGTCGCCATCATCGGCCGCCCCAATGTGGGCAAATCCACCCTGTTCAACCGGCTTGTCGGAAAACGGTTGGCTCTCGTGCATGACACGCCCGGCCTGACGCGCGACTGGCGCATGGCGGATGCCGAATTGATGGGCCTGAAATTCAAGGTCATCGACACCGCGGGGCTGGAGGAAAGCTTCGACGATACGATTCAAGGCCGGATGCGCCAGCAGACCGAACGTGCGCTGGAAAAGGCCGATTTCGCGTTTCTTGTGGTCGATGCCCGCGCGGGTCTCACGCCGATGGACAAGCATTTCGCGATGTGGCTGCGCAAACAGAAAATCAAATCCGCGCTGATCGTCAACAAATGCGAAAGCAAATCCGCCATCGACGGCATGTACGAAGCCTATGAACTGGGCTTTGGCGATCCGCTGCCGATTTCGGCGGAACACGGTCAGGGCATGGAAGATTTGTACCAGCTGCTGCGCCCGCTGGTCGAGGCGTCCATGCCGCCCGAACCCGAAACGACCGAAGAAGAAGACATCGAACGCTACTTCCAGAAATATCTGGAAGGCGATGAAAAAGGCTTTGGCGACGAAGAAGAAGTCGAAGACCTCGACAACCCGATCAAGGTCGCGATCGTCGGCCGCCCCAATGTGGGCAAATCGACCTTCATGAACGCGATTTTGGGCGAACACCGCTCCATGACGGGACCCGAAGCCGGCATCACGCGCGACGCGGTGCATGTGGACTGGCATTTCCGTGGCCGCAAAATGCGTCTGGTCGATACCGCCGGGATGCGCAAAAAGGCGCGCGTCCACAACATCATCGAACATATGTCGGTGCAAGATACCCTGCGCCAGATCCGCCTTGCGCAGGTCGTGATCCTGATGGTCGAGGCCGATACCGAATTCGAAAAGCAGGACCTGACGATCGCGCACCATGTCATTGATGAAGGTCGCGCGCTCGTCGTCGTCGCCAACAAATGGGACGCGGTCGAGGAAAAGGAAAAGAAGCTGGAGGAATTGCAGTTCCAGCTGACCAAGCACATGGCGCAGATCAAGGATGTGCCGCTGCTCACCATTTCCGCGCTGAACGGCGGCAAACGCGTGGAAGGCGTGCTGCAGACCGTGCTGGACGCCTATGCGCTGTGGAACAAGCGCGTGCCGACCGGCAAGCTGAACCGCTGGCTGCGCATGATGGAATCGCAAAACCCCGCGCCGCTGATTCAGGGCCGCCAGAACCGCCTGCGGTATATGACGCAGATCAAGGCGCGCCCGCCGACCTTCGCGCTGTGGATGTCGAACCCCGACGGGTATCCGGACGCGCATGAACGCTATATCGTGAACGGCCTGCGCCGCGATTTCGACCTGCCGTCGGTGCCGGTGCGCATCGTGCTGAAACAGTCGAAGAATCCGTATAAGGATTGATAGAAATTAAAGTAGCAACAGGCATTTTTTCTCGACTAGTGGCCATTTTGTCTTTTGTGCCCTTTGTCGGCGTGCCTATCAGCCTTGTTTTTATCGTGATCGGATTTTTGAATTTTCGCAGTGGCGGAAAGAGGCTGGCCTTACTGGGTCTCGCCGGTATCATCTCTACGCTAATTCTATCACTGCTCTTCGTCGCCTACTTGGTGAAGGACATGCCCTCGATACACGACCGAGCAAAGCCGTTTTGCGAGGGGGAAAATGCGCACATTCAAGGAGACTATTTAAGTTTTGATCAGATACCAAGCGTAACCCTCGACATGTTGGAAGAAGCCGAGCCGAATATTCTCCCGGGCGTCGCACGCGTCTTAGTCTCTAGAGCGCATAACAAGGCAGGAGGCCAATTCCTTTGGCATTTGCGCGGGGTGGCTATGCTGTTATGGCTTCGGCAATACAAACAGAGCGATTTGACTACTTATTATCTTAACAGAAACTATTTTGGCAGCGGCTGCTATGGGATTTCTGCTGCCGCTAAGTTTTATTTTAACAAAGACACGAAGTCGCTAACGCTTGAAGAAAATGCCAAGCTGTTCGCCATGATAAAATCATATTTTTACTATTCTATAATAGAACAGCCTGAGCGTAATCGAGAACGTGCTGTCATTCTTATGAAGAAGGTTTTGGAAAAGAAGGATAAAAAATAAGGTTTTTTACCTTCTCACTCAGTTCGACTTGTTTCCGCAGCGCGGTGGTTAAGCTACTGATGTGGTAGACGGAATCGCGTCGTCGATGCGGTGATGTTCCACGCCCGCCGGTTCCTGGTGGATCAGGACTTCCGAGGTCGGGAAGGCTTCGTAGAGGGTTTTTTCAAGTTCTTCGGTGATGTCATGCGCGCGCTCGACGCTCAGCTTGCCGTCGACCTCGATGTGGAATTCGATAAAGATGCGCTCGCCCGTCGATCTGGTGCGCAGGTCGTGCGCCGACTGCACCAGCGGATGCGCCGCCGCCAGCGCCAGTATCTTTTCGCGGTCGGTCTGCGGCAGTTCCTTGTCCATCAAAATGTCGAAGCTTTCGCGCGTGATGTGGAACGCGCCCCACAGCAGCGACAGCGCGATGATGCTGGCGAAAATCGGGTCGAAATACGGCCAGCTGCTGTAATAGCTGAGCGCCAGCGCCGCAAAAACGCCGAGGTTCATCAAAAGGTCGCCCTTGTAATGCATATGGTCGGCTGAAATCGCGATCGATTTCGTCTTGCGGATGACGAAGGTCTGGAACGCGATCAGGAACACCGTCATCACCATCGAAAACACCATCACATTGATGCCGATCGCGGGCTCGTTCACCGCCATCGGCGATACGAAGCGGCGCATGCTTTCCACGATCAGGAAGATGGCCGATCCGAACACGAACACGGCCTGCCCCAGCGCCGACA
>JADYYV010000328.1 GCA_020853455.1 Alphaproteobacteria bacterium
AAGGCTGGCATAAACGGCACAAATCAGTATGTTGCGCCACGAAACGGCCCGACCGGCGCGCCCCGCCGCCGGTTCCGCGCCCCCTCGTCCCAACCCAGGAATCAATTTCGTGAAAGTCATCGCCAGTTCGATCCGCAAGGGCAACGTGCTCGACATTGACGGCAAGCTATACGTCGTCCTGACCGCCGAGAACATCCACCCCGGCAAGGGCACCCCGGTCAGCCAGATCGAGATGCGCCGGATCAGCGACGGCGTAAAGATCTCCGAACGCTTCAAGACCACCGATCAGGTCGAGCGCGCCACCGTCGAGGACCGCGAGTTCAACTTCCTCTACGAGGACGGCGACGGTTTTCATTTCATGAACACCGAAACCTACGATCAGGTGCAGGTGTCCAGGGACGTGGTCGGCAATTCGGCGCCCTATCTACAGGAGGGCATGACGGCCAAGCTGTCGCTGCACGACGGCAACCCGATCGCGCTGATCCTGCCGCAGCGGGTGACGCTGGAGGTAGTCGACACCGAGCCTGTGACCAAGGGCCAGACCGCGTCGTCGTCGTACAAGCCCGCCGTTCTTGAAAACGGCGCGCGCGTCCTGGTGCCGCCGCATATCGAGGCCGGCACACGCATCGTCGTGCGCACCGAAGATTCTTCATACGTCGAGCGCGCGAAAGACTAATTGAAATGGTTGTCTCCCGCCGCTCCGCTATCCTGAACGTCATGGTTGATGCCGCCGAAAAGGCGGGCCGCGCTCTGGTCCGCGATTTCGGCGAGGTCGAGCATCTTCAGGTGTCGAAAAAAGGCCCTGCCGATTTCGTTTCCACCGCCGACCTCAAATCGGAAAAGATCCTGATGGAAACCCTGTCCAAGGGCCGCCCCTCCTACGGCTTCCTGATGGAAGAAGGCGGAGAGAAAAAGGGCACGGAATCCAACATGCGCTGGATCATCGACCCGCTGGACGGCACGACCAACTTCCTGCACGGCATTCCGCATTGGTGCATCTCCCTCGCGCTTGAAAAAGACGGCGAGATCGTGGCGGGCGTGGTGCACAACCCCGTCAACGACGAAACTTTCTATTCGGAAAAAGGCACCGGCGCGTTCATGACCGGCCGCCGTTTGCGCGTTTCCAACCGCACGACGCTGACGGATTCCGTGATCGCTATGGGCGGCGCGCGCCCGGGTGCCGCAAACCACGCGGCATTCATGGCCGAACAGAACGCCATCTCCCCCTTCACCTCCGGCATGCGGCGCTTCGGCGCGGCTGCGCTCGACCTTTGCTATGTGGCGGCGGCGCGTGTGGATGGTTTCTGGGAACGCGACCTGAACGCATGGGATGTGGCCGCAGGCGCGCTGATCCTGAAGGAAGCGGGCGGCACAGTATCCGAAATGAATGGCGGCAAGAATTACGTGTATGGCCGCAGCATCGTCGGCGCCAACGCCCCGCTGCATGCCGATCTGCTGAAAAAACTGCAGGCCGCCGGCGGCAAGGACGCGCCGAAAGTAGCGTCGGCCACTTAAGCGAGGTCATCATGATGCGCCGGCAATTACTCCTCTGCTCTGCAATCGCCGCATTGCTGTCGTCGCCCGCGCAGGCGCAATATATTGACCGCTACAAAACGTCGGAACGCCCGCCGGTCGAAGTCAACCTTGATGTGCTGAACGAACGTCAGGAACAGGAATACCACGCCCAAACCGATGTGGCGCAGGAACCCCTGCCCGTGTCGCAGCCGCCCGTCATGGAAGCGCAGGCCGTTGAAGCGATGCCCGAGCCGGCGGCGCCCGCGCAAAAACGCAAGCTGCTGAAACCCGTCCTGACGACGCCCGTCGCGCAGGAAGAAGCGCCGGAAGAAGAAACAGCCGCCGCGTCCAATGCGAAAAACACCGGCATCACGCCCGACGGCGAAATGCCCCCGACGCAAACAATCGTCAAGCATGTCATCATCAAGTCATATTCGCCTATCGATGACATGCCCGTCGCGCAGTCTGCCGCTGTCGATGAAATCTACCGCCAGGCAGCCATCGAGGACGTGGCGGCATCGATCACGCCCGTCGAAGAGCCCCTGCCCCTGCCCCGCCGCAAGCCCGTGATGGGCGAAGCGAAGGCCGAGCCTGTGCGCATGGCTTCGCTGTCGAAAACAACCGCAGCCGCGCCGGTGATTGCCGACGACGTACCCGCAACACAGACCGCCGCAGCCGAACAAAAAGACGAGCCGAAAATCGAGGTTGCGGCAACGGAAGTCGCGCCCGACGTTAAAGCGGAAGAACCGGAGGCCGCTGAAGAAGTACCCGCGCCCGTCGTCGCCGAAGCCAAGGCGGAAGAGCCAAAGGCCGAAGAGCCGAAGGCAGCTGAACCCAAGACGGAAGAAAAGCAACCGGAACAGGCGGCAGCAGAGCCCATACCTGCGCCCGTGCAAATGGCGCAGGCGGATATTCCCGCGCCCGTCACGCCGCAGCCGGCGCGCAACCGCATCATTTCGCAGCCCCCGCGCCTGAAAGAGCAAACGCTGCAGCCCCTGCTGCCGCGCACGGCACCCGCAGGCAAGCCGATTGTCAGCACGCCGCCTGATGTCGGTGCAGCTACCGCACCCGTGCGCCCATCCGCCCCCACCGTACCCAAGATGACCGCCCAGCCCGTCGCGCCCGGCGCCACAGATCCGCTGCCGGAGGCCGTTCCGGTTGCACCCGTTGAACAGGCAGCACCCGCTGCGCCGGTTGCACCTGTCGCGGCTGCGCCTGCGCCCGCCGCAGAACCGGAAACACCCGCGCAGCCGCGCCCGTCGCTGGAAATCGTCGGCGCGCCGCTGGCAGATGTAAACGCGCCCTCCGATCCTGCCGACGCCGCCATGCCCGTCGTGCCCGTGATCGACGACCTGACGCTCAACTTCCCCGGCAATTCCAGCGACCTGACCGGTGAATCGCAAAAGAAACTGGATGCCGTGATCCAGCAGATGAACGGCATGATCGAAGGCCGCCTGCAGGTGCGCGGCTATGCCGCCGGAGAAGACGGCAGCCAGTCAAGCGCGCGCCGCATCGCGCTGTCCCGCGCGCTTGCCGTCCGTTCCTACATGATGGACAAGGGCATCAAGCCGACCCGCGTCGATGTGAAGGCGGCAGGCAGTGAAACCGACCGCCAGCCGCTCGACCGCGTCGATCTGATCTTCGCACGCTGATGCCCGCCGACGACAAAGCCCCGTCGCTTCCGGCACAATTTTGGGCGCGGATGCAGCCTGAACTGAAGCTGGCTGCCGCAACACCCGTCTTGCGCATCGTCGTCGCCCTGTTCGCGGCCTATTCCGTGGCCGCTTTCGCGATGTTCAACGGCCGCGGCATCGAATTCACGCTATTCGCCTATATCAGCCTGCTGTTCCAGCCCTTCGCCATCATCGTTTTC
>JADYYV010000329.1 GCA_020853455.1 Alphaproteobacteria bacterium
AATGCGCTGCGCCACGCGGCCGCGCGTGGAATCGTAAAATTCGAGGAGGTCGATAGCCTTGGTGTACATGCCGCTCCCTACGTCCAGCGCGGGGCGTGGACATAGGTCTATTCAAACATAGAAAGCGTAAAACGGGAAGCGATGGTTAACGATTAGTGGGCCGCGGGCGCGACAGGCGCCTTGCAGCGGAAGCCGGTGGTGACGGTGCCGTCGGGATTGGTCACGGTTGCGCGGTCGCAGACCAGCGTGCCTTTTTCCTTGGCGATGGCGAATTTCATATCATCGACCGAGGTGCCTTCTTCCTTCAGCATCTTGTCCATGAATTCGCGCATCTTGGCGTTGCTTTGCTCGTACAGCGACAGGGCGAGGTTATACATGTTCATGTCGGGCGTGCCGTAGCTTTTGCGCATGGTGGAAATGACGGTCGCGACGCGCGCGGTTGCGCATTCTTCGCTAAAGCGGTCGTTGCGCTTGCCGAAGCTGGCGACCAGCACGTTCACCTGATAGCCGTTGCGCTCCACGCAGGTGCCGGTGTCGGTGTGGTTCATCGTGGCGCAGCCGCCCAGCGCGGCGAGCATGAAAACGCCTGAAAGTCCCTTGGCAAGTTTCAGCATGGCATACCCTTTCGACGGAAGCCGGCCACAAGGCGCGCGGCGGTGAAACCGCGCGCCTTGCAGATAGCAGGCTTATTTGCAGCCGCAATCCGGCTTGGGCGGTTGCGGGATAGCGGGTTTCGGCTGTTTCACCACAACGCGGGTTTCCTTGGTGTGGGTTTCAACCGTATGCACGACCGGGTTGACGACCAGCGTCACGCCTTGCAACTGGCTGCCGGTGTTGGCTGCGGCAGGCGCAGGCGCGACAACGACTTCTTTTTTCTTCAGCGCTTTTGCGCCGAAGATGCTCATGACGGAATCCGGCTCGTTCGCGCCGTTTTCCTCGACGTATTTGTTGATGCGTTCAACGGCGGCGTCCATCGCGGGTTTCGCGTAGGTGGGCAGCGCCTTGATGAGCATTTCGATCGCGAAGGTTTCTTTCGCAACGTCGCCGTTTGCGCGGTTCCAGACTTCGAACGCGGATTTGACAGCCGAGCATTGCTCGACGAATTCCGCGCGCTGGTTGCCGCCGCCAAGACCGACGCCGGTTCCGCCGAACACGTTGGCGGAGAAGCTCCAGCCCACGACGGCAAGGCAGTTATCAACCGCACCCGACAGGTTCGGCGCGTTGGTGCCGACGAAGGAGCGGAAGCTGTTGACGGTCGACTGGCTGGGCGCGACACTGATCGGGCCGGTCTGCGCGTTTGCCGCGCCGCCTGCCGAATTCACGTCGATCGCGCCGGTTGCCGCCGATGCGCCGTTGGTATTGGTGATGGGGCCGGTTTCTGCCGATGCGCCATTCGTGTTGGTGATTGCGCCTGTCTGGGCGGTTGCGCCGGCGGATGCGCCAGCGGTGGAGGTCGCGATGCCCGTGCCGATACCGGTACCGATACCGGTGCCGTTGGCCTGTTGCGACTGGCCCTGGTTCTGGCCCTGATTTTGAGCCTGGGATTGAAGCTGGCTCTGGCCCTGGTTCTGACCCTGCCCTTGTGACTGTGTCGACGCGGGCGGTTGTTTGACGGGCTGCTCGTTGTGGTTGCCCGTCGCGTAAGCCGAGCCGCCGAATAACGCTACCGCTGACGTAAACGCCAGGGTCCTCAGTGTCTTGTTCATAATTTTTCCTCTATTGATTTTGCTTCTTGTGGCTTATTGGTCCGACCTCTGCTCGTCGCAGCCGGCTGACCTGCCCCCCATTTGGCAAAGGCAAGCTACCCTCCCCCTGAGCATTACGTCAAGAAAATAATTCCATAATTTTAATTGATCATTATAAAACAATGGCGTATGTTGCGGCCCAAGGATAAAAAAATCAGGTGTGCAAATGACTATTTTCAACGCAACCGCGCCGACTCAGGCCGCGGAATTCGAAACGGGCCTACCCTCTAACGCCGCATCCAAAAAGGGATTCCTGACCCGCTTTTTCAACAAAGCCGTTGATATCGGCACGCGCGCGGCCGTTACGAATGTGATCAAGATCGCGGCGGTATCGGCTGTTGCGGGCGCGGGGCTTTCATCATTCGCCACCATCGGCGTTGCGGCTGTTGCATCGGGCGCGGGCGCTGCGCTGTATAGCTACGGCAAAGACACATTCACCGAATGGCGCGCGGCGCGCGCAACCGGCAAGAAGATCGACTGGCGCGACCCTGCGAAGCTGAAGCGCGCAAAAATCGCGCTGCTGACGGGTGTTGCGGGCGGCGCGTTCGGCGCGTGGCTGGCGGGCACGGAATTTTTCCACACCGGCATCGAATACGCGAAAGCATTCGGCGGCAAGGTTTTTGACGTTGTGATCCCGAGCGCAGCCGCGGCGGAATTGCCGCTGGTGGACGCAAAAGATATTCTGCCTGTGATGGATGCCGCCCCAGCGCAGCAGCCCAATGTGCTGGCGCGCCTGTGGCAGACGGCGATGAAATCGGATCAGGCGCAGGGAAAATTTGCGGCGTATCTGCTGAAGGCCGATCCCGACAACCTGAATTCCGTATCCCCGCAATTCCTGAAAGACCGCGCGCATGACGTGCTGCGCCTGAAAGACATTCCGTGGCAGGAACGCCTGACGCTGGCCCATGACCTTGCCGAAACGGCGAAGGAGCGCGGCAACAAGCAGGCCGTGCAGTTCCTGAAAGACCTTGTGAAGCTGGGCTACAAGCCGCCGGTGGAACAGGTTGTCGCGCATATCGCGGCGCCCGCCCCTGTCGTCGCCGATATCCTGCCCCTGCCCGTCGAACCTGTGACGGCCGCGCCCGCGCAGGTCTTCAACGAAGCGGCGACCTGCGTTGTGACAAATGCCGCCGCAGGCGATTACGGGATCGATTGCGTGACCAACACGCCCGTCATGAAGGCCGGCGATTATGTGTCCTTCGTCGATAAACTGCAGCCGGAGCTGAAAGTATCCACCCCGCTGCTGCCTGGATCGGAAGAAGTGCCGACGCAATCATTCCTGCATGAAGCCGTCATGTCGGACGGCGTCGCGCGCCTGAACACCCTGCGCGTGACGGCACCGAAACCGGCGCTGGCCATTTAAGGGAGCTTTTTGCTATTTTAAGAACTCGTCCATAAGGCGGGGGCTTGAGCATGTTTGTTTTTCACGCAAACTGGCAGGAAGCCCCGTCCTTCATGACAGAGGTTTGTTACCTCCGTTAAAAAGCAAGCGAGTTCAATTCACTGCAACAGATTTCTCAACACGCATATCAATGACACGCGACCCGAAAGAACAACGCCTCAAAGACCTCAACCGCCGCTTTCGCAGTATCGGCGCACGGCATGATTTTATTGCAAAATTGCGCCGCCATGCCCGCGATCCGAAGGCGTGGGTGCTGGCTTTTCTGTGCCTTGCCGCACTGGCGGCTTTGGCGGCGGGGCTTTCCTGACCAGCAGCCTCAAACGAAGCGGGGAGGTTTGGGAATCCTGCCCTTGGGGTTCGCAGGGATCTTGGGGCCGCTTTCCAGATAGGTCACCAGATCATCCGCCCGGATGCCCGCCGCCTTGAGGCCTGCCGCCGCAAAGGTGTCGTCGCGGTGCAGTATCTCCAGCAGGACTCCCGCGGCAAGCAGCATTGCGGCCTGTTCTTCCGGCGCATGGCTGCTGAAGGCCGCGGCCAGCGACAGGCCAAAGGCTCTTTCTTCGCCCAGGCGCAGGATATCGCGGACCGATGATGAAACCCCGGGCGCTTCGGCGCTGCGCCTGTCCACCAGCAGGTTCATGTCGCGGTCGATATGCTTGACCAGCATGTTATGGAGCGCGGCGATATCCATTTCCGCATCGTTGACGACCCCGCGCATGCTGCGCACGGCCGCAGGATCGCCCAGCAGCCCGAGCAGAAGATGTTCGGGCGTCACCGCCGTATGAAAGCGCGAGGCGGCGATGCTTTCCGATTTCAGAAGGATATTGCGTGTCCAGTCGTTCGTCATATTCGCTTGCTGTTCTCCGGCTGTGCCGGTCTTACAATTTCAGGGGCTTTGAATTCGCGGATGGCGGGCATGGCGCGGACGCTTCGCGGTCGCGGATTTCTTTTTCCAGCGCCAGCAGCGCGACAACCATGTCGGCCTTGGCCGCGCCCAGCGCGTAATGAGGATCCCGCCATGTGCGCGTGGCGTAATCGAATTCCGCCCTCAGCGAGGTATGGATGTCTTTCAGCTCTTTGTCGCTGAGCGGTT
Organism: Alphaproteobacteria bacterium; assembly: GCA_020853455.1. Taxonomy (GTDB): domain Bacteria; phylum Pseudomonadota; class Alphaproteobacteria; order Micavibrionales; family UBA2020; genus JAPWJZ01. Next base: position 4,241 of record JADYYV010000329.1, read on the forward strand.
GATAGGCCATAGCCGTTCTCCTTCTTCTGCCCGACAGTTTTGCGTGGATGGTTCGTTTATAGAACTCCTTAAATATTATGTCAACACCCGTCGTTTTGCCCTCGCGCCCGCTCCGCTTTCGGCTAGGATAAGGCATGTTTTATGCGTTATTCCGGGATTATTTCATGCCCTTTGGTTTGCTTTTTCTTGCGCTGCTGACACTGCCGTTTTTCTCGCAGCCTGCGCTGGCGCATGGCATCAACGCGGCTGCGGCCGGATCTCTTTTTGGCGTGGGCGGCGTTATCGCGGTGGGCGTGCTGGCCGCCATCATCCTGCCGGGCGGATTGTGGCAGCGGTTTTCGTCCTTCGGCGGCGCGATGACGGGCGGGCTTGGCGTGACCTTTGCGACGCTGGCGGGCAACATCTTTCTGGGCGACAACGAAATCGTACTGGCCTTGGTCGCCGGCCTTGCGGCATGCGGCGCTGCCATCGGCGCGCTTGTATCAAACAGGCGCAGCCGCAAAGTTGAAAAACCGTCCGTCATCGTCAAGGCGCTGGCCGGGGTTTTTGTCCTGCTGCTGGCCGGCCTGATTGCCGCTTCGTATTATTACGAATACACGATGGGCCGGTAACAGCCGGCTGCTTGCGCGGGCGCGGCGGAATGATTATATTGCGGCGATCGCACAACCAAAGGAATTGCCATGACCAAGCCCGCCCGCCCCGAACGCTGGATTTTCATGATCGGCCGCGATGCAACGCAGGCCGAGACCGATGCCTTCGGCAAAAAGCTTGAAAAATTCGGCGCGGATCAGGGCGTGAAAGTCGTCGATAACTTCCCGGGTACGCTGCTGGTGCAATGCAGGGAATCATTTGCGGTTGCCGCGAAAAAACAGTTCTCGTCCGAATTGCGCAATGTCAGCCGCGAAACCTTTATCCCCCTGCCCGCCACCCGCCCGAAACTGCGCAAACCGCCGGCACCGTAAATGACGGCAAACGCCGCCATCATGGATTGGGCGCGCCGTGCCTTGCGCGCGCCCGATGCCGTTTTTGAAACCGTCGTCGAAACGCCGTGGAGCCGCGTGCTGAAAACCGCCGCGTACGGAAAAAATTATTATCTCAAGCAGCCGGCACCCGGATTGTTTATCGAGGCGGATATTATCGCGGCCTGCCGCAGCATCTGCGGCATCACCGCGATCCCCGAACTGGTGGCGCAGGACGACGCGCTGCATTGCTTCCTCATGACCGATTGCGGCGACAAAGCGCTGCGCACGATATTCGACGGCAAGTTAAATGCGGCGCTGATGGCGCAGGGAATTCGCGCCTACACGCATTTCCAGCGCGCAACCGCGCCGCATGTGGATGCGTTTATCGGCGCGGGCGCGCCCGACTGGCGGCTCGATATTATCCCGCGTTTATATAACGCGCTCGTCAGTGACGACGATTTCATGGCGGCGCACCGGCTGGACGACGCGCAAATCAAAAACGCGCGCGATTACGCCACAACCGTCGCCGCGTCCTGCGCCGCGCTTGCGTCATACAATATCCCCGAATGCCTGACGCATTCCGATATCCACGACAACAACATGATTTTGGGCGCGGATGGCAGCATCAGCATCATCGACCTTGGCGAAACCGCCATCGACCATCCGTTCCTGTCGCTCGCATGGCTACTGCGCCGCACCGGTTTCCGCTATCCGCTGGCACCGGACAGCGCGGATTATAAAACCTTGTTCGATGCGTGTTTCGACGGCTGGAAAATATCGGGTGATGATTTGCAGCAGGGTTTCCGCCACGCCAACAACCTCATCCCCGCCTAC
>JADYYV010000330.1 GCA_020853455.1 Alphaproteobacteria bacterium
TAAGAAAGATATTCATCCTTTGCGTTTTTAAGGGAAATATTGAACGGCGGAATTGGCGCTTTCATCTGATTTAACACCGGCAAGGCATTCATTTCTTGGATGGTGATAGCGTGAGTGCACCGGTTAGCGATCATGAGCGTGAGGTAAGCGTCTTTTAAGCTGTTGGAAGATTTTAAGGTTTTGAAATGGGTTGACTGCAATCCTCCGGATTGCGCAATCAGGCAATTTGGGGATTGTCTTGATATGCTCAGCTGTAATGTGAAGCTGCCGGCTTTTGGCGACGAAGTAGATAGCGCCGACGAAATGATTACTGCGGCTGCAAAAACAATTTTTGCTGACTTCATCAAAAAGTACTCTGTCGGTTTAATTTACGGCGAATAATTCGCCGTTCCGTCATCTTCGCCATACTGCGTGCAAAGAACGGCGTAGGCGGCCTTGATGTCGGGCATGGCACGTTCTACGGCGGCTTCGCCTTCGGCGATCAATTCTTCGGCGCGGTCAAATTCCATCAAGCCGATATGGCCGATGCGGGGCACGATTAAAACGTCGGGCGGATCGCCGGCGAGGCGGGAGCGGGCGAGGCGGTCCTGCACGATGTTCAGCGCGGATACCATGACGCCAAAGATGCTGGGGCTGTTGGCTTCGCGGCGGAAGACACGCTGGATCAGGCCTTGTTTCTTTACTTCCTCGACCGCTTGCGGGCCTTCGAAATTCAGCAGGTCAAAACCGGCGACGGTCGGGATTGAATCGCCGGGGCGGCGCGCTTTGCCGATGATGTCGCCCGATACGTTGACGGCGATCGTCATGCGCGCGCCGGCGGCGGTGCAGGCGGAAACGGGAACGGGGTTTACCAGCGCGCCGTCGATCAGCCAGCGGTTGTTCATGTACATCGGCGGAAAGATGCCGGGCAGGGAGAATGACGCGCGCATCACATCAACAAGGCGTCCTTTGCGCAGCCAGACTTCGTGGCCCGTCACAAGATCGGCGGTGATGGCGATGAAGGGGTTCGGCAGGTCTTCCACGCGCACATCGCCGAAGTTATCCAGCATCAGTTTCATCAACCGCTCGCCGCCGATCAGGCCGCCGGAGCTTTTGACGCGGAAATCCAGATATGACAGCACCTTGAATTTCGTGAGCGTATAGGCCCATTCCTCGACCGCATCAAGGCGGTTCGCCAGATATGCGCCGCCCACAAGCGCGCCCATCGATGTGCCGGAAATAATGGTCGGTTCGATCCCGTGGCGTTTCAGCGCGCGCACAACGCCCAGATGCGCAAAGCCGCGCGCAAGGCCGGAGCCCAGCGCAAGCCCGATACGGGGCGGGGCGGACATGTGAACCTGCTCGTCCATGCCGGCTTTCAGCCCGTGGCTGGCGGGTGGCGGTTCCGGTGGCCCTTTTTTGTCTTTTCCGAACATGGAAAACCCCGTTTTAATTATTATGTTTATTGTTTACAGAGTCGGGAATTGTGCTAAATTCCCCTTTAACTGTAATATAACATGGTTTTCTAAACTGTTAACAACTAACGGAAACTCCTTGTCCAAGCCTTCCCAAACACCCGTCACCAAACAACCGATCGCAGAATCCATGCCGATGATCAAGCGCATGGCGCGTCAATATATTCGCCCGCATCTGGGCGTGGTTTTCTGGTCGCTTGTCCTGATGCTGATTTCCGCTGCCATGACCGGCGCGATGGCGAAGCTGATGGAGCCGATTATCGACAAGGTATTCTCCGACAAATCACAGAGCATGCTGTGGCCGGTCGCCATTTCGGTATTGCTGGTTTTTGTGCTGCGCGGGGCGGCGGTGTATGGCCAGACCGTTTTGATGAACACGCTCAGTCAGCGCGTGGTCAGCGATATGCAGCGTGACATGTTTACGCACCTGATCCGCGCCGATCTGGCATTTTTCCACAACAACCAGAGCGGCCAGCTGATGTCGCGCTTTATCTCCGACGTGGCGCTGATCCGCACGGCGGTGACGGAAGCCCTGACAGGGCTTGGCAAAAACACCTTCACGGTCATGTTTCTTGTGGGCGTGATGTTTTACCAGGACTGGAAACTGGCGTTGATTTCGCTGTTTGTGTTTCCGGTATCCGCCTACACCGTGATGCTGCTTGGCAAGAAAATCCGCAAGGCCGCGATGAACACGCAATCCAGCATCGGCGACCTGACCAGCATGCTGGGGCAGGCCTTTCAGGGCGCGCGCCACATTAAGTCATACGGCATGGAGGGTTTCGAAACGGCACGCGTGAATGGCACGATCGAGAAGATCTATAAATACATGAACCGCTCGTTCCGTATCTCCGCGATCCTTGCGCCGATCGGCGAACTGCTCAGCGGCCTTGCGATCGTGACCATCATCGTCTATGGCGGCACGCAGGTGATGGCGGGGCAAAGCACGGCGGGCAAGCTGTTTTCATTTATCGCCGCCTTTATCATGGCGTTCGAGCCCATGAAGCGCCTTGCGCGCCTCAGCAACATTATGCAGATGGGCCTGGCGGCGCTCGACCGGTTGTTCGGCGTGATGGACAAAAAGCCCGAAATCACCGACCGTGCCGATGCGCGGCAACTGGACGCGCAAACGCCCACCGTCTCGTTCGAAAATGTCAGCTTCACCTATGCGGATGGCACCGATGCGCTGCATGAGGTCAGCTTTGTCGCGCCCGCCGGCAAGACGATCGCGCTTGTCGGGGAATCCGGCGCCGGGAAATCGACCATCCTGAACCTGCTGCCGCGTTTCTATGATGTTACAGGCGGCGCGATCAGGATCGGCGGCAGCGATATTCGCGACGTGACAATCCAGAGCCTGCGGTCCAGCATGGCGCTTGTCAGCCAGGAAGTCGCTATTTTCAGCGATACGCTGCGCGACAACATCGCCTATGGCCGCCCCGATGCGACCGAAGAACAGATCGTGGAGGCCGCGAAGCTTGCGGCCGCGCATGACTTCATCATGGAACTGCCCGAAGGCTATGCGACAAGGGTCGGCGAAAACGGCATTAAGCTGTCGGGTGGCCAGCGCCAGCGCATATCGATCGCCCGCGCCATGCTGCGCAACGCGCCGATCCTGTTGCTGGACGAAGCCACATCCGCGCTCGACGCGACATCCGAACGCCTTGTTCAAGTCGCGCTTGAACGCCTGCAGAAGGGGCGCACGACCATCGTCGTGGCGCACCGCCTGTCCACCATCATGAACGCCGACATCATCTATGTGATGTCGCACGGACGCATCATTGAAAACGGCAGTCATGCGCAACTGCTGTCTTCCGGCGGAGCATATGCGCGTCTTTACGGCAGCCTCATGAAGGAAACCGCATGATCGTCCTCTTGCGCTTTGCGCTTATCGGGTTGCTGATTTACGGCGTCATCGTGCTGGCTGTGTATCTGTGCCAGCGCAGCATTCAGTATTTCCCCGAACGTGATCTCGGCGACCCCAAGCTGCCCGAAGCGCTGCAGGCCACGGTTTTGAAAATAAAGACCGAAGACGGGCTGGAAAACATCGCATGGTTTTCACCGCCCGCCGACAAAACCGCCAAGGTCTTTATCCATTTTCACGGCAACGGCGGCAATATCAGCAATCGCGCGGCGCATGCGGCTTTCTACCAGAAACTGGGCTATGGGTTCATGCTGTGCGAATATCGCGGCTATGGCGGAAACCCCGGCAAGCCGACGGAGCAGGGACTTTATCACGAGGCCCGCGCCTGCGTGAACTATCGTCTCGATAACGGCTACCGGCTCGACCAGTTGGTGTTTTACGGCGAAAGCATAGGGTCGGGCGTTGCGGTGCAGATGGCGCTTGAATTCCAGCCCCGCCGTCTGGTGCTGGAAGCGCCGTTCAGCAGCGCAGCCGACGTCGCCAAAAGCGCCTATGGTTTCCTGCCGGTCGATATGATGATGCTGGACCGTTTCGACAGCATCGACAAGTTTGCGGGCATCAAGACCTCTTTGCTGGTCATACATGGCACCAACGACCGTCTGGTGCCCTACAGGCTGGGAAAAAAACTGTTCGACAAAGCCAAGCATCCCAAGGAATTCATTACCGTCCAAGGCGGCGGCCACAACAATCTTTATGATTTCAATGTCGGCCCCAAGGTTGTGGAATGGCTGGAACGTCCGCATAATCAGGGCACTCAAAAATGAGCGTGCCGGAGAATTTTTCTTCGTTGCCGGATCAGGTGCGGCACGATGCTGGCTTGGTGATGGCGCAGGCGGATTACATCAAGATTAATGAACCGCGGATTGCCGAATATACGGCTTGGTTGGTGAAAAAATACCCGTTGGTGACAACGCTTGACGGCAGCCATCATTTTTTGTCGCAAGCAGCCCCCGAAACAACGGCGGCATATATTATCGCGCTCGACAGCGTCAATTTCGGTTCCGCCTATTTCAAGATTGCGCAGGAATGCGGCGTTGATCTTGAATATAACCGGATTGCGGGCGCGCTTAAAAATGCTTTTGTGGCGCAACGGCTGAACATGCCCATTAAATGGGCGTCGGCGACGCCTGCGGAATGTCATGACGTATTCGGCATCCCGCTGGGGCGGCATGAGAGGCTGGACCAGCTGATGGCCAATTTTGCCGCTCATTTGCAGGAAACCGGCCGCCGTATCATCGCGGATCATGGCGGCAGGGTCATGAACCTTTTGGCGGCGGCGGATAATTGCGCTGAAAAGCTTGTGAACATTATCGGTGCGTGGCCCACATTCCGCGATGTGACGCAGTATAAGGGGCGAGAAGTTGCCGTGTTCAAGCGCGCACAGATACTTGCGGCCGATATTTATCTGGGCTTGCAGGGGCAGCCGCCTGCGGCATTTCAGGATATGGATAAGCTAACGATCTTCGCCGACAACATGGTGCCGCATGTACTGCGCCATGACGCAATATTGCAATACGCGCCCGCGCTGGCCGAAAAAATTGATGCGGGCGCGATGATTGAATCCGGCAGTCCGGAAGAAACGGAAATACGCATGGCGGGCATCCATGCGGTCGAGCTGATGAAAAACGCGGCTGCCGGGCAGGGCAGCCGCGTTACTTCGGTCAATCTCGATCATATCCTGTGGAACAGGGGATACGAGGCGGGCATTTACGCGCTGCCCACGCATCGCACCTGGTCGGTCTGGTATTGAGCCTTAGTTGTTCACGCGCAGATTGCCGTCGGTGCGCAAGCGGCCGCCCAGCATGCTGCGCTCGTTCGTATGGATATCCGCGTTCGTGTTGATTTTGGCATTTGCGTTCAGGCCGGCTTCGGTCGTTGTCGTCGATTTGACGGTTTCCTGCGTGCGTGTCGTCACGCCGTTGATGTCGGTATCGGTGTTGCCATGAACGCTGGTGGTGACGCTTTCTGTCGATTGCGTTGCGCTGCCAACAATCCCGCCGACCGATCCGCCTGCGGAAGATTTGCCGCCGACGCCCAGTTCAAGCGCCCGAGCTGGTGCAGGAATAGCGAAAGCAAGCGCTACGGCGATTGCGGTCGTCGCAAAAAATCGTTTTTTCATCTGAAGCTCCTGTGAATGCGTTTTTATTGCCTTTAACTGGCTTCAAACGCTTCAGCAGGAGATCGGTTCCGCCTGTTTAACGCTTTTCGAGCGAAACATAGGGACGCTCCACCGGGCCGGTATAAAGCTGGCGCGGACGGCCGATTTTCTGGGTGGGCTCCTGGATCATCTCGTTCCAATGGGAAATCCAGCCGACCGTACGCGCCACAGCGAACAGCACCGTGAACAGGTTTGTGGGGAAGCCCATGGCCTTCAGGATGATGCCCGAATAGAAATCGACGTTCGGATAAAGCTTTTTCTCGATGAAGTATTCATCCGCCAGCGCCGCTTTTTCCAGCTCCATCGCCAGTTCCAGCAGCGGATCCTTGATGCCCAGTTCGTTGAGAACCTCGTAGCAGGTGTCGCGCATGATTTCGGCGCGCGGGTCGTAGTTTTTATAGACGCGGTGGCCAAAGCCCATCAGGCGGAAGCTGTCGTTCTTGTCCTTCGAGCGCTTGATGAATTCCGGCACGCGGCTCTTGTCGCCGATCTGGTTGAGCATCTGCAGAACGGCTTCGTTCGCGCCGCCATGCGCCGGACCCCAGAGGGACGCGATGCCGGACGCCACGCAGGCAAACGGGTTCGCACGCGACGAACCGGCCAAGCGCACGGTCGAGGTCGATGCGTTCTGTTCATGATCCGCATGCAGGATAAAGATGCGATCCATCGCGCGGGCGAGGATCGGGTTGATCTTGTAAGGCTCGCACGGCACGGCAAACGTCATGTACAGGAAGTTTTCCGCGAAGTTGAGGTCGTTGCGCGGATACATGAACGGCTGGCCGATCGAGTATTTATAAACCATCGCCGCAATCGTCGGCACCTTCGCGATCAGGCGGTGCGCGGCGATTTCGCGCTGCTTGGGATCGTCGATGTCGAGGCTGTCGTGATAGAAGGCGGAAAGCGCGCCGACCACGCCGACCATGACCGCCATCGGGTGGCTGTCGCGGCGGAAGCCACGGAAGAAGAACTGCATTTGTTCATGCACCATCGTGTGGTGCGTGATGTGGTTCAGGAATTCTTTTTTCTGCGGGGCGTCGGGCAGGTCGCCGTAAAGCAGCAGGTGGCACACTTCGATGAAGTCGCTTTTCAGCGCGAGTTCCTTGATCGAATAACCGCGGTGGAGCAGCACGCCCTTGTCGCCGTCAATATAAGTCAGGCCGCTTTCGCATGCCGCGGTCGAAGTGAAGCCGGGGTCGAAGGTGAACA
>JADYYV010000331.1 GCA_020853455.1 Alphaproteobacteria bacterium
AAACACGCGATAAAAACAACAAAGTGGTTCGCCGTCGCGATGGCAAAGGCAAGATGCGCCTTTACGTCATCAACAAGGAAAACCCCCGCATGAAAGCCAAGCAGTAATCTCTTCGAACGTTTTTTCCGTGACTCCCCGCAAGGGGCTTTAGGAACCCAAGATGCTCTCGAGACTGCTAGGCCTTATGTCCGCCGATATGGCGATCGACCTTGGAACCGCAAACACCCTCGTGTATGTGCGCGGGCAGGGCATTGTCCTGAACGAACCTTCCGTCGTCGCCATGAAATACGAAGACGGCAAAAAACTGCCGCTCGCCGTCGGCGAAGACGCGAAAATGATGCTGGGCCGCACGCCCGGCAATATCGTGGCGATCCGTCCCTTGCGCGACGGCGTCATCGCGGATTTCGAAGCCGCGGAATTCATGATCAAATACTTTATCTCCAAGGTTCATAACCGCCGCAGCTTCGCGTCGCCCCGCATGGTCATCTGCGTGCCCTCCGGCTCCACCGCCGTCGAGCGCCGCGCCATTCAGGAATCCGCTGAATCCGCAGGTGCGCGCGATGTGAAACTGATCGAAGAACCCATGGCAGCCGCCATCGGCGCAGGACTTCCTGTTACCGAACCGACCGGATCGATGGTCGTCGATATCGGCGGCGGCACGACCGAAGTTGCTGTCATTTCGCTGGGCGGTATCGTCTATGCGCGCTCTGTGCGCGTCGGCGGCGACAAGATGGATGAAGCCATCATCAACTATATCCGCCGCACGCATAACCTGTTGATCGGTGAATCGACCGCCGAGCGCGTAAAGAAAGAAATCGGCTCCGCCTGCCCGCCGGAAGACGGCGAAGGCCGCCTGATGGAGATTAAAGGCCGCGACCTGATGAACGGCGTGCCGAAAGAACTCGTGATTTCCGAACGCCAGATCGCCGAAGCGCTGGCTGAACCCGTCGGCGCGATTATCGATGCCGTCAAGGGCGCGCTGGAACACACCGCCCCCGAACTCGCGGCTGATATTGTCGATCGCGGCATCGTTATGACCGGCGGCGGCTCCCTGCTGTCGAACCTTGACTACGTCCTGCGCTATGCGACCGGCCTTGCGGTCATGGTGGCGGATGACCCCCTGTCCTGCGTTGCGCTCGGCTCCGGTCAGGCGCTTGAAAACCTGCCCAAGCTGCGCGGCGTCCTCAGCTCGATGTACTAAGACCCCGGTCTTAAGCTTCGTTTTCCCGATAGATACAATTTTAAATAACAGTTTCAGCGACTTGGGACGAACTTCCTTTTGCCTTTGTTAAGGAATTCTTGCTATAATTAAGTCTGGGTTCACTTTTAAGGCTTCGAGGCCCGGTTTTGGTTTCTCACCGTCCACATAAATCTGTTCTGCAGGCGCTGCCGATGAGGACGCTGACCACGCGCCTGACGCCTGCTGTGCTGGTTTTGCTGGCCGTGACCCTGATGGTCTTCCACAAAATGGACGCGCTGCCGGTCGAGCAGATGCGCGTCGCCCTGACAGATAAAATGACGCCTGTGATGACGGCGGTTTCCAGCCCGTTTGTCGCGCTGACGGATTCGTTTGACGGCATCGCCACGCTCCGCCAGCTGCGCGCCGAAAATATGCAGCTGCGCGAAGAAAACGCGAAACTGCAAAAATGGTATGAAAACGCCCTGCGTTATCAGGCGGAAAACCAGTCCTTCCGCGAACTGCTGAACGTGAAGGCGGACCCCGCGCTAACCTATGTGACGACGCGCGTCGTATCCGATCCGGGCGGCTCTTTCGTGAAAAGCGTGCTGCTGCCGGTCGGTACCAATGACCGCGTCAGCAAGGGCAATGCGGTGATGTCGGGGCAGGGGCTGATCGGTCGCGTGACCGAAGCGGGCGATCGTTCCGCGCGCGTACTGCTGGTCACGGATTTGAACTCCCACATTCCGGTGACCATCCAGAACACGCGCACAAAGGCGATTTTGGCGGGTAAAAACACAGATTTGCTGAAACTGGAACGCCTGCCGCAGGATAGCGGCCTGACCGTGGGTCAGCGCGTCGTGACCTCCGGCGACGGCGGCCAGCTTCCGCCCGACGTTCCCATCGGCGTGATCGTCGAAGTCGGCGCGGACGGCGTATTCGTGAAGCCGCTGTCCGAAATCGAAAAGATCACCTATGTGCAGGTCATCAACGCCGATGTTGATCGTGGTTTATCAACCGGCGAAATCAGCACGCCCGTCGATAAACATTCCAGCAAAAGAAAATGAGCATGGCTTTTGGCGCCGATGACGGCTGGCAGGGCTCCACCGCAAGTATGCTTGGCCGCTGGGCGATGACGGCGGTTTTTATCGTCGTGTTGCTGGTGCTGTCCACCTTCCCGTTCAAGATCGGCCATTTCGGCGAGATACGCCCGTCCTTTATGCTGATGGCGATTTATTACTGGGCGATCATGCGTCCCTCCACCCTGTCGCCGATTGCGACCTTTATCGTCGGCATCGCCTTTGACCTTATGGGCGGATTCCCGCTGGGCCTGAACGCGATGACGCTGCTGATCGTGCAGTGGGGAACGCGCCGCCAGCGCAAATTTGTGCTGGGGCAGGGGTTCATCGTGCTGTGGATGGGCCTTGCGCTGGTCAGTCTCGGCGCCGGACTGTTCCAGTGGGCGGTTTATTCCAGCTTTCACCAGAATTTCCAGCCGGGCTCGCTGAAACCGGTGCTGACCAGCGTGGTCATGACGACCGTGATTTTTCCGCTGATCGTGCTGCCGCTCTCGGCCTTTAACAAAAGCCTCGCCGAACGGCAATAACAGGCCGGAATCCCGTTTAAATTCCGCCTTTGCTTCTGTAATATGCCCCCATGAACCGGGATATGGAGAGATATAAGGAATTCTCCCGCCGCGCCTTGATTATCGGCGCTGCGCAAACCACGCTGTTCGGCGTACTGGCGACACGTCTTGGATACCTGCAGGTGGTGGAGCAGGAACGCTTCCAGACCCTGTCCGATAAAAACCGCATATCGCTGCGTCTTGTTTCCGCAGGGCGCGGCGAGATCATGGACCGCTTCGGCGTGCCGCTGGCGATCAACACGCAGAATTTCCGCACTTTCCTTGTGCCCGAACAGGCGAACGATGTCGAAGAAACATTGTACCGTCTGTCGAAACTCATCCCCGTGACCGAAGACGACAAGCAGGCCGTGCTGCTGGCGCTTGGCAAGGTGCGCCCCTTCACGCCGATCCTCGTCAAGGAAAACCTCACCTGGGAAGACATGGCGATGGTGGAACAGAATTTCCCCGACCTGCCCGGCGTTTCGACCGAAGAGGGGGAAATCCGCTCCTATCCGCTTGGCCTCGCGACCGCGCATATCATCGGCTATGTCGGCCGCGTCAGCGAAGCGGAGCTGGCGGCGGAAGAAACCAAGGAAAAAAACCCGGTCATGACGATTCCGGGATTCCGCATCGGCAAGACCGGCGTCGAGAAAAAATTCGACGCAGAACTGCGCGGCGTTGCGGGCCAGATACAGGCCGAGGTCAACGTCGTCGGCCGCGAAATCCGCGAACTGTCGCGCCGTGATCCGAAAAAAGGCCATCGCCTGACGCTAACGCTGGACGCCGACCTGCAGATGCAGTGCCAGGAAATGCTTGCCAAGGAACGCTCGGCCGCCGCCGTCGTCATGGATGCGTTTACGGGCGAGGTTTATGCGCTCTGTTCTTATCCCAGTTTTGATCCCAACCTGTTCAGCCGCGGCATTCCCGCCGATATTTGGGAAGGCCTGCTGGCCGACGAAACGAACCCGCTCACCAACAAGGCGGTGGCGGGGCAGTACCCGCCGGGATCGACGTTCAAAATGGTCACGGCGCTCGCTGCGCTGGAGGCCGGCATTCCGCCCGGCACGCATGTGTTCTGCCCGGGCTATTACATGCTGGGCAAGGATAAATTCCACTGCTGGAAACCGGCAGGCCACGGCAGCGTCGGCTTTGAAGGCGCGCTGGTGCAATCCTGCGACTGCTTTTTCTATGAGATGGGCAACCGCATCGGCGTCGATGCCATCGCGAAAATGGCGCGCCGCCTTGGGCTTGGCGCGAAAATGGATTTCGATGTGCCGGGCGAAGGCGAAGGCATTATTCCCGACCGGGCGTGGAAGCTGAAGCGCTATAAGGAACAATGGCATAAAGGCGAAACCCTCAACAGCGCAATCGGGCAGGGGCACACATTGACGACGCCGCTGCAGCTGGCGACGATGACCGCGCGGCTGGTGAACGGCGGAAAGGCCGTGAAGCCCGTCCTTGTGCGCACGATCGAGGAAAAGGGCAGCCAGATCCCCGAATGGAAACATATCGGGCTCAACCCGGCGCATCTTGCGATCATCATGCGCGGCATGGATGGTGTCGTGAACGGCGCGCAGGGCACGGCCAAGGGCTCGCGCATCACCGAAGCGCCCTATTCGATGGGCGGCAAGACCGGCACGGCGCAGGTGCGCCGCATTACGGCCGCGATGCGCGCGCAGGGCATCAAGAACGAAACGCTGCCGTGGCGCTGGCGTCACCATGCGTTGTTCGTCGGATACGGCCCTGTCGAAGCGCCGCGCTATGTGACGGCGGTCATCGTCGAACACGGGGTCGGCGGCGCGAAGGCGGCGGCGCCCATCGCGCGCGACATCCTGCTGGCGATCCAGAAGCGCGCGCCGCACCGCATCCACACGGTCGATGAAGCCGTCGAGGCAGCCGCGGCCAGCGGCGAAGCGCCCAAAAAACCCGCGCCGCGCAACAAGCGCAAGAAAAGGCAGTAACCCATGCGCCGTGAAAACATGAATCTGTACGACAAGCTGTTGTCCATCAGCTGGCCGTTCCTGCTGCTGATCACCATGACGGCCTGCGTGGGTTTCGTGTCGCTTTATTCGGCGGCCGGGGGCAGCCTCGAGCCCTGGGCGGGCAAGCAGATGATGCGTTTCGTGATCGGCATGTGCGGCCTTATCATCACCGCCATGATCGATATCCGCATCTGGATGAAATTTGCCTATGTCATCTTCGGCTTCGTGGTCGTACTGCTGATTTACGTCGATATCAAGGGCCATACCAGCATGGGCGCGCAGCGCTGGATCGATCTCGGCTTTTTACAGCTACAGCCGTCGGAGCCGATGAAGATCGCAATCGTGTTGGCGCTGGCGCGATTTTTCCACGGCGCGACCGCCGAAGACGTCAAAAACCCGTTCTTCCTGATCGTGCCGCTGGGCATTCTCGCGCTGCCGGTTCTGCTGGTCATGTTGCAGCCCGATCTTGGCACGGCCATTTCGCTGATCGCGGCAGCCGGCGCGATGTTCTTTCTGGCGGGGGTATCGTACTGGATGTTCCTCGTGGTGGCGGGCGCCGGCATCGCCGCCATGCCGGTATTGTGGCACCTGCTGCACGACTACCAGAAAAAACGCGTCATGATCTTCCTCGACCCCGAAAGCGATCCGCTGGGGGCCGGTTACCACATCACCCAGTCGAAAATCGCGCTGGGATCGGGCGGGGTCTTTGGCAAGGGTTTCCTGCACGGCACGCAAAGCCACCTGAACTTCCTGCCGGAAAAACAGACCGACTTTATTTTCACCCTGTTCACCGAGGAATGGGGGCTGGTCGGCGGGCTTGCGCTGTTCGCGCTTTTGGGGCTTATCATCGCCTATGGCTATATCATGGCGTTCCGCTGCCAGAACCAGTTCGGCCGCCTGCTGGTGGCGGGCATTATCGTCAATTTTTCGCTTTATATTTTCATCAACACAGGTATGGTCATGGGACTTTTGCCGGTGGTGGGCGTGCCGCTGGCGCTGGTGTCGCATGGCGGCACCGTGATGCTCTCGGTTCTGTTCGGCTTCGGTCTTTTGATGTCCGCACATGTCCACCGTGACGTCAAATTCTCCCGCCGCGGTCTCGATGTCGTCTAGAAAACAAGAAAAAATGAAAAAAACAGCAGCTCAAGCCAAGAAAAAAGCCCAGAAACCCGTAAAAGCACCCAAAAAACCGGCTAAAAAGCCCGCAAAACTGCTGGGAAGGGGCGAACCCGCGCCAGTACGCGTCGAAAACCAGCGCGGCAAGGCAAAATGCGTCATCGTCTGCGATCATGCCAGCAACCGCGTTCCGGCTTCGCTTGGCACGATGGGCCTGTCCAAGGCCGACCTGAAAAAACACATCGCCTGGGATCCGGGCACCGAAGACATCGGCTATTACCTGTCGAAAAAAATGGACGCGGCGCTGGTGCTGGCCAACTACTCCCGCCTTGTGGTCGACCTGAACCGGGGCGAAGACGCACCCGAATGCATGCGCGCGGAATCCGACCATATCCGCATCCCCGCTAACGAAGGCCTGAGCGGCGCGCAGAAAAAACAGCGCATCGCGGAAATTTTCAATCCGTATCACAAGGTTTTGGGCGCGCAGCTGAAACGCCACATCGACAAGGGCGTCGCGCCGCTTTTGCTGTCGCTGCACAGCTTTACGCCTGAAATGGACGGCTTCAAGCGTCCGTGGCATATCGGCGTGCTGTGGAACAAGGAAGAAGGGATTGCGAAGCGTCTGGTTGAATCCTTACGCAAGCACAACCCGGATCTTCGCATCGGCGACAACGAACCCTATTCGCTGAAGGCGTCGAACGTCACCAAAAACACCATCAGCACCCATGCCGAAGCGCGCGGCCTGCCCTATGTGATCGTCGAATTCAGACAAGATCTGGTGGGTACCAAGGCAGGGGCACGCAAGTGGGCGGAAATTTTCCTGCAGTCGCTTGTTCCGGTCATCGCCGACCCCGAACTTTACCGCCTGAAAAAGCGCCGGAAGTAACCATAATACTGGTGTTTTCGCATAGCCTGAATCACACGCCGGAATCGCTGAAAAGCCTTTAACGGCGCGACTTTTCGCGTGATTCTCTATCGCGCTGTTGCTATAATTTCAGCATTACATTACACCAGACTGCATAACCGAATTTAAGGGATGGTTTCGTCATGAAATTCACCATTGATCGCGCCGATTTGCTCCGCTCCCTGAACCACGTTCATAGCGTGGTCGAACGCCGGAACACCATTCCAATTCTGGCCAACGTCCTGCTGCGCGCGGAAAAAGATTCTCTGTCCCTCACGACGACCGACATGGATCTCGAAATCGTTGAATCGGTATCGGCACATTCGTCGCAGCCCGGCGCAACCACCGTTCCCGCGCATACGCTCTATGACATCGTGCGCAAGCTGCCCGATGCATCGACCGTCGAATTCACGACCGGCGCCGGTGAAACCACGCTGCTGGTGAAGGCCGGTAAGTCCACCTTCCGCCTCGGCTGCCTGCCCACCGAAGACTTCCCCAAAATGGGCTCGACTGAAAAATTCTCGTACAGCTTCTCCGTCCCCGCGGCCGACCTGCGCACGCTGATCGACCGCACGCGCTTTGCGATCTCGAACGAAGAAACGCGCTATTACCTGAACGGCATCTATCTGCACGCGGCC